>JAEYNO010000250.1 GCA_023412515.1 Actinomycetes bacterium | reverse complement strand
GGCCTGTCGTCGTCGGCGGCGCTCGAGGCGTCGGTGGCCGTCGCGCTCGACGCGCTGCACGGCCTGGGCCTGGCCGGGACGGTGGACGCCGCGGGCGCGGCGACCGACGACGCGGGCCGCGCGACCCTGGCCGACGTGTGCGTCCGTGCCGAGAACGAGATGGCCGGCGCCCCCACGGGCGGCATGGACCAGGCCGCGTCGCTGCGGGCGCGGGCGGGCCACGCGCTGCTGCTCGACTGCCGGGACGGCGCCGTGCGGCACGTGCCGTTCGACCTCGCGGCGCACGGGCTCGCGCTGCTCGTGGTGGACACGCGAGCCGAGCACTCGCACGTCGACGGCGAGTACGCGCAGCGCCGCGCCGCGTGCGAGGAGGCCGCGCGCCGGCTCGGGGTCGCGTAGCTGCGCGACGTCGCGGACGACCCGCGCGGCGACGCGTGGGCGCTCGAGGCGCTCGCCACGACGCCCGACGGTGAGGCGCTGGTGCCGCGCGTGCGGCACGTGGTCTCCGAGATCGCGCGCGTGACGGCGTTCGTCGCGGCGCTCGACGCCGACGCGGTCGACGCCGTGGGTCCGCTCATGGACGCGTCGCACGCGTCGCTGCGCGACGACTACGCGGTGTCGTGCCGCGAGCTCGACGTCGCGGTCGACGCGGCCCGCGCGGCGGGAGCGCGGGGCGCGCGCATGACGGGCGGGGGGTTCGGCGGCTCGGCGATCGCGCTGGTCGGGGCGGACGACGTCGAGGCCGTCGCGAGGTCCGTGGCTGCCGCCTTCGCCGCGCAGGGCCTCACGGCGCCCGCGTTCGCGGTCGCCGTCGCGGCACCGCCGGCAGGCTGACCCGCAGAACCGGCCCCGCCGCACCGCCCGCCTGGCTAGTGTCCTGCTCGTGCAGGGGCGACGCAGGGCAGGGGTGCAGCGGGCTGTCCGGACCGTGCTGGCAGCCGTCGTGGTGGCGGCCGCGCCGGCGGCGTGCAGCGACGGGGAGGCCGTGACGGACGAACCCACCATGGCGGGCCCGCTGAACGAGTACACCGCCGAGTACCTCGCGCGCACCACGGCCGCGGCCGAGCGCGACCGCGTCGCCGGCGCCGACGCGGTCGCGGCGTGCATGCACGCGCAGGGCTTCGACCACGTGCCGTTCGGGGACACCTGGTCGTCCGGCGTCGTCTGGGCACCGGGCGGCGACTCCGCGTGGACGCGTGAGCACGGCTACGGCATGGTCGAGGGCCTCGGCACGTCCACCTCGGAGCAGACCGCCGAGGACCCCAACCAGGAGATGGTCGCGGCGATGAGCCCTCCCGAGCGCGAGGCCTACCTGCTCGCCCTCGACGGCCCCGTCGGCGAGCCCGAGAAGGGCTGCGCCGCGCTGCAGCCGGACGGCGACGACGCCTGGTCCGACGAGACGTTCCTGCACTTCTTCCACGAGGCGTCGCGCCTGAACGCCGAGGCGCGGGACTCCCCCGCCGTGGCCGCGCTGGAGGAGCAGTGGCGGCTCTGCATGGAGGACGCGGGGGTCCCGGGGTACGACACCCCGTCGGACGCGCGCGCGGACGTGCAGCAGAAGGTCGACGCCGCTCGCCCCGGCGGCGGTACGGGTCCCGTCCCCGAGCCGCGGCGCAGCGAGCTGCGCGAGCTCGAGCTGCGCGTCGCGACCGCCGACGTCGGCTGCGACGAGCAGGTGGGGCTCGAGCGGACCGTCGACGACGCCATGCGTGCGGCGCAGACCGCGTACGTCGAGGAGCACCGTCCGGAGCTCGACGCCTGGGTCCTGACCTGGCCGGAGCCGGCCGACGACGCCGGCTGAACCGCCTGCTCGGCGGTCCGTCGCAGGACCCGACCTGAGGATGCCAACCGCCGCGCAGGGTCATACCGCAGAACGACCCCGGCGCAACTCGGGCTTCGCTAGGGTCGAGTGCGACGCTCGTCGAGGGCGTCCCGTCCGATGACGTCCCCGCTCGTCACGACCCCTTTCCGAGAGGCCCACCGATGCGTCGTACCACCCTCCTGCCCGTCGCAGCCGTGCTCACGGCGCTCGTCCTCGCGGGATGCACGGACGGCGGCTCGTCGCCGTCGGACGACGAGACGGGTCCGCTCTCCGCGTTCTGGGAGAAGGTGGGCGGCGGCTACGACGAGGACGAGTCGGCCGCGCAGCAGCGCAAGGCCGAGGAGATCATCGCCGCCTGCATGGGCGAGCAGGGCTTCGAGTACGTCCCGAACGAGCCCCAGACCGCGTCGCGCAGCGTCATGTCCGGCGACGACGCGCCCGACTGGGAGTCGCGCGAGTTCGCGGAGCAGTACGGGTACGGCGCCTCGACGAGCGAGGACCTGTTCGGCGGGACGGAGGGCCAGGAGTACGTCGACCCCAACGCCGACTACGTCGCCGGCATGTCCGAGAGCGAGCAGGCCGAGTTCTACGAGGCGCTGTACGGGAAGGGGCCGGAGATCGACCCCGACGCCGATCCCGACGAGGTGGTCGAGTACGAGTACAACTGGGAGGACTCCGGCTGCCAGGGCAAGGCCCAGCACGAGGTCTACGACGCGAACGCGATCTGGGACGACCCGACCGTCAAGGCGATGAACGAGGAGATGACGGCCGAGTACGAGAACCTGGCCGACGACCCCAAGCTCCGCGAGTCGCAGGAGAAGTGGGCGTCGTGCATGGCCGACGGCGGGTACGACTTCTCGACGCCGGACGAGGCCCAGCAGAGCATCTACGACGAGCTCAACGGCCTCTACGAGTCCATCGCGCCGCCGGAGGGCGCCACCGACGAGGAGCTCGCGAGCTTCGACTACCAGCCCGACGCCACGAAGATGGCCGAGCTGAAGAAGAAGGAGATCGCGCTCGCCACCGTCGACTGGAAGTGCAAGGACTCCGCGGGCTACTACGACGCCCTCAAGGCCGCGAACCTCGCGATCGAGAAGCGCATGTGGGACAAGTACGGCACGCAGCTCCAGGCCGTCGTCGACAAGCAGACCGCGTCCAAGTGACGCGACCGCGCCGAGCAGAGAGCATCTCGTGAGCAAGGTGTCGAGCCATGTCAGCGGCGGTCGCCGCACCATCGTCGCCATGGCGGTCGTCGCCGTGGTCTGCCTCGCGGCGGGGCTGGGCCTGTCCCGGCTGATCGTCTCGCCGGGCCAGGCGGCCGCCAACGCCGCGCCGCCGACCGCGGGCCCCATCACGGTGCCCGTCGAGAGCCGTGTGATCGGCAACGAGGTCGTCCTGCGCGGCGACGTCGGCTACGACGACCCGGTGGACCTCAAGGTCGAGGTCGGCGACCTCGGCGGTCCGGCGGTCGTGACCGGCCAGGTCAAGGAGGTCGGCGCGACCGTCGACCCCGCGACGGTCGTGCTCGAGGTCGCCGGCCGTCCCGTGATCGCGCTGCCGGGTGACCTCCCGACGTACCGCACGCTGCGGGCCGGCGTCTCGGGCCCCGACGTGCAGCAGCTCAAGGCCGCCCTGCGCGCGGTCGGGCTCGACGGCGGCGACCCCGCCGGGGCGACGTACGACAGCACCACGGCCGCCGGGGTGCGCGCCCTCTACCAGAAGGTCGGGTACGAGCCGCCGACGGGCGGCGAGGAGGTCACGGGCGCCGTGCGCAGCGCGCAGGAGGCCGTGACCAGCGCCGAGGCCGGCGTGCGCAGCGCGCAGGCCGAGCTGGCGGGCGCCGGCAGGCC
>JAEYNO010000244.1 GCA_023412515.1 Actinomycetes bacterium | reverse complement strand
TGCGGCCGCCCCCCCCACCGCGCCCCGCCCGCCCGGGCGCCCGGCCGACGCGACGGCGTCCTGCGCGCGGTCGGCGTTGCGGCGCTGCAGCGCGAGCAGGTCGGTGCCCTCGTCGACCACGCCGCCGCGGTCGCCGACCACGCGGAACGTCATGCGCAGGTGCGCGGGCAGCCGGTCCTCGTCGACCGCGTCGGGCGGCACCTCGACGTCGCGCAGGGCCCGCACGGCGCGCGCGAACATCTCGCGGAACGACGGTGCCGCGTCGGCCGCGCGCACCGTGTCCTCCCAGGTCGCGGCGTTCTCGTCGAGCCACGCGTCGACCGCGCGCGCGACGTCGGGGGCGGGCACGAGCTGCACGCGCACGGGCTTGGGCAGCGCGCGGATCGTCGCCGTCAGCAGCTCGGCGCGCATGCCGGGCACCATCCAGTCGAAGCCCTCGGGCCGCACGCGCGGCAGCTGCGACAGCGGGACGTGCACGGTGACGCCGTCGGCCTCGGTGCCGGGCTCGAACTGGTACGTCAGCGGGAACGACAGGTCGCCCTGCGGCCAGCGCGACGGGAACGCCTGCTCGTCGATGTCGGCGGCGTCCTCGCCGACCAGCAGGTCGCGCGTGTACGTCAGCAGGTCCGGGTCGGCGCGGCGCGCGTCCTTCCACCACCGGTCGAAGTGCCGCGCCGACACGACGTCGGCCGGCACGCGCGCGTCGTAGAAGTCGAACAGCGCGTCGTCGTCGACCACGAGGTCGCGGCGGCGGGCGCGCGCCTCCAGCGCCTCGGCCTCGGCGAGCAGCCGCCGGTTCTCGTGGAAGAACCGGTGGTGCGTCGTCCACTCGCCCTGCACGAGCGCGTGCCGAAGGAACAGCTCGCGCGCGTGCTCGGGGTCGATCTTCGCGAGCAGCACGCGCCGCTGCGCGACCACGGGCACGCCGTAGAGCAGCACCTTCTCGTCGACCATCGCCGCGCCCTGGCGCGCCGACCACGCGGGCTCGGAGTACGTGCGCTTCACGAGGTGCGCGGCGGCCTCTTCGATCCACGCGGGGTCGACGCGCGCGACGTCCCGCGCCCACAGGCGCGACGTCTCGACGAGCTCGGCCGCCATGACCCACGACGGGGGGCGGCGCGCCAGCCCCGAGCCGGGGAAGATCGCGAACCGCGCGCCGCGCGCGCCGAGGTACTCGTTGCGGGCGCGCGCGTCGGGGCGGCGCGGCTTGCCGTCGCGGCCCTTGGCGGGCGCGCCCGCGGCGACGTCGGTGACGAGCTGCATGCCGACCTGCGACAGCAGGCCCGGCAGCATCGCGCGGTGGATCGCGTCGCCGTCCCACGACCAGCGGGTCTGCACGCCGTCGGGGCCGGTGCGCTCGGCGGACTCCTGCGTGGGCGCGCCGGTCGGGGTGTGCCGGCCGCCGTCGCGACGCCCGTCGCGCCCGTGGCCCGCGGCGGCGGGGACGTCGGACGACGCGGGCACCGGCGCGCCCTTGGCGTCGAAGCCCAGGTCCTTGGCCATCTGCCGCAGCTGGGCGACGACGTCCTGCCACTCGCGCACGCGCAGGTAGTGCAGGTGCTCGGCCTTGCACAGCCGCCGGAACGCCGACCCCGACAGCTCGCGCTGCCGGTCGCGCAGGTACGTCCACAGGTTGAGGTAGGTCAGCAGGTCGGACGTCGGGTCGGCGAACCGGCGGTGCATCGCGTCGGCGGTCTCGCGCTGCTCGGCCGGCCGCTCGCGCGGGTCCTGGATCGACAGCGCGGCCGTCACCACGAGCACCTCGCGCGCGACGCCGCGGCGCCCGGCCTCGACGACCATGCGCGCGAGCCGCGGGTCGATCGGCAGACGTGCCAGCGCGCGCCCCGTCTCGGTGAGCCGCGTGCGGCCGTGGCGCTCCTCGAGCGCGCCGAGCTCGGTGAGCAGCACGACGCCGTCGCGCACCGAGCGCACGTCCGGCGGGTCGACGAACGGGAAGTCGACGACCTCGTCGGGCGACGTCACGACGCCCACCGCGATCATCTGCAGGATCACCGACGCGAGCGACGTGCGCAGGATCTCGGGCTCGGTGTACTCGGGGCGGGACTCGAAGTCCTCCTGCGAGTACAGGCGGATCGCGATGCCCGGCGCGACGCGGCCCGACCGCCCGGACCGCTGGTTGGCGGACGCCTGCGACACCGGCTCGATCGGCAGCCGCTGCACCTTCGTCGCCTTGGAGAACCGCGAGATGCGCGCCGTGCCGGGGTCGACGACGTACCGCACGCCCGGCACCGTCAGCGACGTCTCGGCGACGTTGGTCGCGAGGATCACGCGGCGGCGGGTGTGCGGCTCGAACACGCGCCGTTGCTCGGCGGCCGACAGCCGCGCGTACAGCGGTACGACGTCCACGCCCAGCGCGTGCCGCGGGTCGCTGACCCGCGGCCCCAGGGACCCGCGCAGCGCGTCCTCGGCGTCGCGGATCTCGCGCTCGCCGGACAGGAACACCAGGACGTCGCCCGGGCCCTCGGCCATGAGCTCGTCGACGGCCTCGGTGATCCCGGTGACCACGTCGCGGTCCGGGCCGTCGTCGGGAGACAGCGGCTGGTAGCGGATCTCGACCGGGTAGGTGCGGCCGCTGACCTCGACGACCGGTGCGGGCACGCCGTCGGGGTGCTCGTCGCTCGGCGGGGCGCCGAAGTGCCGCGCGAACCGGTCGGAGTCGATCGTCGCCGACGTGATGACGAGCTTGAGGTCGGGCCGCTGCGGCAGCAGCCGCGTCAGGTACCCGAGGATGAAGTCGATGTTGAGGCTGCGCTCGTGCGCCTCGTCGATGATGAGCGTGTCGTACATCCGCAGCATCGGGTCGCGCTGGATCTGCGCGAGCAGGATGCCGTCGGTCATCACCTTGACCAGGGTCGAGTCGCTCGACTCGTCCGTGAACCGCACCTGGTAGCCCACGACCCCGCCCAGCGGGACGCCGAGCTCGTCGGCGATGCGCTCGGCCACCGTGCGCGCCGCGATCCGCCGCGGCTGCGTGTGGCCGATCTGCCCCGCGCGCCCCCGGCCCAGCTCGAGCGCGATCTTCGGGATCTGCGTCGTCTTGCCCGACCCCGTCTCGCCCGCCACGACCACGACCTGGTGGTCGCGCAGGGCCGCGGCGATCTCGTCGCGCCGAGCCGAGACGGGCAGCTGCTCGGGGTAGACGATCGCGGGGAGCACGACGTCGGCGCGGGCCCGGGCCGTGCGGGCCAGGTGCGCGTCGCGGGCTGCGGCGCGGGCGGCGTCGTCGGCTCGTGCCCCGTCGCGTCGTCCCCCGTCGCGTCGTCCCCCGTCGCGCGCGCGACGTCGAGCGTCGCCACCGGCCGTGCCCTCACCCGCGGGGCTGTCACCCGC
>JAEYNO010000241.1 GCA_023412515.1 Actinomycetes bacterium | reverse complement strand
CGGCAAGGCCGCGGAGCGCTCCACGGGCACGGCGACCGCGGCGTCGGGCACGGCGCCCGGGGCGGCCCCGGAGCGGGCCTCCACGAAGGCCGCCCCCGCGGTGAAGGCCGCCCCCACGGCGTCCGAGAAGGCGCCCCGGAAGCCCGCCGAGGAGGTCCCGACACCGCACGAGGCGCCCGTCACGCAGGCCGACGGCCGGGTCGACGGCCAGGCCGGCGCCGGTGACGACCAGCCCTCGCCCCTGGTGACGGCGGTCGACGCGACGAGCGTGTGGTTCAAGAAGGCCGCCGGAGCAACGGGTTCCGGGCTCTCCAGGGCGTACGCTCAGCTGACCCGCCCCCGCACCGAGGATGCCGACATGACCACGACACCGTCGAAGGCGGGCGCGTCGACCGCCGAGCGCCCCGCGCCGCGGTCGACCGCGCCCGTGACCGGGGCGACCGCCCGTCCGGCGACCGGACGCGTGCCCGCCGTGGGCGGAGGGGGCCCGCGACGGGTCCGGCTCGCGGTGTCGCGCGTCGACCCGTGGTCGGTGATGAAGCTCGCGTTCCTGCTCTCGGTCGCGGTCGGCATCATGATCGTCGTCGCGGCGGTCGTGGTGTGGTTCACCCTCGACGGCCTGCACGTGTTCTCGACGATCGACGACCTGGTCAAGCAGGTGGTCGGGGCGAACACGCCGCTGACGATCATGGACTACGTGTCGTTCGAGAAGACCGTGTCGGCGGCGACGCTGGTCGCCGTCATCGACGTCTTCCTGCTGACGGCGCTCGCGACGATCGGCGCGTTCCTGTACAACATCGTGGCGGCGCTGGTCGGCGGCGTGCACGTGACCATGACGGACGAGTGAGCCGTCCACTCCCCCGACGGGCCGATCGACTCCCGACCGCCGGTTTGGGCGCGGCGGCCCGCCTGGGGTAGTCTCGACCGTCGCCCCCACCGGTGCGTTTCCCTCGCGGGAACGACATCGACGGGTGGCGTGACGGGCCTATAGCTCAGACGGTTAGAGCGCTTCCCTGATAAGGAAGAGGTCACAGGTTCAAGTCCTGTTAGGCCCACCCTGCACCGCATGCCGCGCGCCCCGCGGACCGACCGGAAGCACCCGAGACGGGGGACCCGATGAAGAAGCTCCTGCTCCTGGCCGCGGTCGCGGCCGTCGGCTACGTCGCCTGGCAGAAGTACGCGCAGGACCGCGACGAGCGCGACCTGTGGGCCGAGGTCACCGACACCTTCGAGTGACCGGTCGGCTCGACCGGGGGCCATGGCGCAATTGGTAGCGCACCTGCTTTGCAAGCAGGGGGTTAGGGGTTCGAGTCCCCTTGGCTCCACGTACGACCACGCGAGACGCTCCGCCCGCCGGCGGGGCGTCTCGCGTCGTTCCGGGACGTGCGGGGGCCGCGTCTCCCCGAGTTGACCTGGAGTCCGCTCCAGGCAGCAGGGTGCCGGGCATGAACACGATCACCCTCGGGCAGCACGGGCCGGCGGTGCCACCGCTCGCGGTGGGCACGCTGCCGTTCGGCACCACCGTCGACACGTCGACGTCGTACCGGATCCTCGACGCGGCGCTGGACGCCGGCGCGACCTTCCTGGACACCGCGAACAACTACGCCTTCTGGGTCGACGGCGCCACGGGCGACGAGTCCGAAACGACCCTGGGCGCCTGGTTCGCCGCCCGGCGCGGTGCCCGCGACCGGGTGACGCTCGCCTCGAAGATCGGAGCGCGACCGCGCCCGGGCGGTCGGAGCTTCGCGGAGGCGCTGGGGCTCGGGGCCGCGGCCGTGCGCGCGCAGGTCGACGCGAGCCTGGCGCGGCTGCGCACCGATCACGTCGACGTGCTCCACGCGCACGTCGACGACGCGTCGGTGCCGCTGGAGGAGACGGTGGCGGCGCTGCAGGCCGAGGTGCGGCGCGGGACGGCCCGCGTGATCGGCTGCTCGAACCTGACCGCCCCGCGGTTGGCGGCGGCGTTGGCCGCCGCGGGTGACGGCCCGGCCTACGCGGTCCTCCAGCAGCGCTTCACGTACCTCACGCCGGTGCCGGGCGCGGACCTGCTGCCCCAGGTCGTGCTCGACGACGCCGTCATGGCCGTCGCCGACCACGCGGACCTCACGCTGACCGGCTACTCGCCCCTGCTCCACGGCGCGTACACGCGACCTGACAAGGAGCTGCCGGAGCCCTACCGGCACGGGGGGACCCCGACGCAGCTCGCGGCCCTGGCCGACGCGGCGGCCGCGACGGGGCTCGACGCGGGGCAGGTGGTGCTCGCGTGGATGACCTCGCTCCCCCGTCCCGTGCTGCCGGTCGTCGGGGTGTCCAGCCCGGACCAGCTCGCGTCCGCCGTGCGCGCCGTGAGCACGCGCCTGCCTGCGGAGGTCGTGGCAGCCCTGGACGCGGCCCGTACGGTGGGCCCGTGAGCGAGGGGTACCCGATCGGTGAGGTCGCGCGACGGCTGGGGCTGAGCATCGACGCGCTGCGCTACTACGAGCGCGCGGGCGTGCTGCCGCAGGCCGACCGGGACGCCGGCGGTCGGCGGCGGTACTCCGGGCACGACCTGCACCTGCTGGAGGTGCTGCTGCACCTGCGCGACACGGGGATGCCGCTGGCCGAGATCGCGACCTTCACGCGCCTGGTGCAGCAGGACCCCGCGGGCGTCCCGGAGCGGCTCGCGCTGCTCCGGGCGCACCGGGAGGTCCTGACGGCCCGCATCGCCGCGCTCACCCGGTCGTTGGGCGTGATCGACGGCAAGATCGCGGACTACGACGCGCGCCTCAGGGCCGCAGCCGGCGCGCCAGCAGCACGCTGAGGCCGGCGAGTACGCCGGTCGCGACGAACACGGCGACGAGCGCGGTGCGCAGGGCGGGGACCGAGGTGCCGGCCTGCGCGAGCGCGGCGCCGCCGACCCCGGCGACGAGCGCGGTGGCGAGGGTCTGGGCGAGCTGCAGCGAGCTGCTGACGAGCCCCTGCTGCGTGGCGGGCGCCTGCCCGAGAGTCTCGGTGGTCGAGGCGTTGAAGGCCACACCCATGCCGAGCCCCGCGACCGCCCACCCGAGCACGGCGCACCACGCGGGGACGGCGTCGGTGAGGATCGTCAGCGCGATCGCGGCGGTGCCGGCGAGCAGGACGACCGATCCGACCGCGACTCCGCGCCCGCGGCCGGTGGGCCGCGCGGCGTCCCACCGGGCCTGGAGGAACGACCCCGCGACCCAGGTCAGGGCGCCGGCGGACAGCCCCAGCCCGGCGGCCGTCGCGCTCTGCCCCCGCAGCTCCTGCAGGCCGAGGGGCAGGAACGCCTCGCTGCCGAAGTATGCGCCGCTGAGGAGGGCCCGGACGACGACGCCGGCAGCGACGCCGCGCCGTGCGACGAGCGTGCCTGCGGGTGTCACGCGGCGCAGCGCGGGGACCGCCGCGGCGACGCCGACGACGGCGAGCACGACGAGCAGGAGCACGTCCTGGACCAGCAGCGCGTGCAGCAGCAGCGCGGTGCCCACGGTCAGCTGCACGGAGCTCACGAGGGGGCCGCGCCACCACGGGACCGCGTCCGCCGCGGGTGCGTCGGCGTGCGCCGGGGTCGGCAGGCGACGCAGCGCGGGGAGCGTGAGGGCGGCGGCGACGGCGACGACCGGCAGCATCATGCCGAACACCCAGCGCCACCCGACGCCGTCGGCGAGCAGGCCCGCGGCGAACGGCCCGACGAGCGACGGGACCGTCCACGCGGAGGACAGGAGCGCGAACATGCGGGCGCGCAGGGCGTCCGGGTAGGCCAGGCCGATCACGGTGTACGCCATCGCCATGACCGCGCCGACGCCGAGCCCCTGCAGGACGCGACCGACGAGGAAGAGCGGCCAGGACCCCGCGACGCCCGCGACCACGCACCCGGCGAGGAAGACGACCATGCCGAGGGTCATGGGACCGGCGGGTCCGCGGCGGTCGGTGGCGCGGCCCGCGAGGACGGTGCCGACGACGTTGGCCAGCATGAGGGCGGACAGGCCCCACCCGTAGGCCCCGAGCCCGTCGAGGTCGCGGGCGATGACGGGCAGCACGGTCGCGACCCCGAGGGACTCGAACGCCACCATGCCGACCGACAGCAGCACGCCCAGGGTCAGCGCCCGGTACCGCGGCCCCAGCACACCCGCCTCGTCCTCGGGGGTAGCCACCGGGTCTCGCTGCACGTCCGTCACCACGTCCTCCTTTACGTTCCGTTACAGAACGAAACATATACTAGGATGGGGACATGCCCGCGCCGGAGAACGCCAGCAGGCCCACGCCCGCACGAGGGCGGCCCCGCGACCCGCGGATCGACGCCGCGGTGCAGGAGGCGGCCCTCGCGGTGCTCGAGGAACGGGGCTACGGCGGCTTCACCCTCGACGAGGTCGCGCACCGCGCGGGCACGAGCACGCCCGCGGTGCGGCGCCGCTGGCGGTCCCGCCAGCACCTCGTGGTCGACACGCTCCTCGACCGCATCGGTCCGGCTCCCACCCCCGACACGGGGTGCACGCACTGCGACCTCATCGCCGGCATCGGCACGCTCAGCCCCGCCTTCGGCGCCGGCCTCGGGCGTCGTGTGCTCCCCGCGCTCGTCGCGGACCTCGCCGACGACCCCGAGCTGGAGGCCGAGTTCTTCGGGCGGCTCTTCCACCCCCGACGCGCGTCCACCGCCGAGGCGCTGCGCCGCGGCGTCGAGCGGGGGGACATCGCGCCCGACGCCGACGTCGACCTCCTGCTGGACATGCTCGGCGCGACCGCCTACTACCGGCTCCTCTTCGGCCACCTGCCGGTCACGCCGTCGCTCGCCGAGGACGTCGTCCGCGTCGTCATGGCCGGCGTCGCCACCGACTCCTGGCGGTCCCGGCACGCGCACGACCTCTGACCCCGGCGCGCCGGCCGTGGTCGTCGAGCACGACGGCACGTCGCTGGGCGACGACCCTCGACGTCCCCGACCGCGACCGCGTCGGCGCGTCAGCGGACCGGGAACGTCGCCCAGATGTTCTTGGTCGAGTCGGTCGTGTACCAGCCCACCTCGAGCGACAGCTGCCGGGCGAGGTGCAGCCCGAGCCCGCCCGCGCCCGTGATGCGCGCGCCCGCGTACACGGGGACCGACTCGGGGTCGTGGTCGGCGACGTCGAGCAACCAGCTGTCCTCGCGCCGCGAGAGCTGCACGATCGTGGGCGGCAGCCCGTGCGTGAGCGCGTTCGCCGCGAGCTCGGTCGCGATGAGCACGAGCTTCTTGGGCGTGCCGGCCAGGTCCTGCATCCCGGCCGTCTCCCCGTCGGCGATGGTGCCGGCGAGCTCGTGCCGCAGGGTGCGCAGCTGCGCCGTCGTCTCGAGGGACCACCGGCGCACGGGCGCGAAGCCCTCCGGGGGGTGGCTCAGGGGCAGTCCCGCATCCGCCTCCGGCACCTCGAAGACCGCTCCGCCGTCCGACACACGCCCCTCCTCGACATGGTGAGAGGACGAGCCTCACAGGGCGCGGGCGATCCCGCACCCGGAAGCGCGTCCGGCGCCCCTCCCCGCGCGCCCCGGGTGCGGTCGACGTGCGGCAGGTGCGTCAGCGCGAGGCGTCGCGCCGCCACCTGGTGCCCTCGCGGCGCCAGCGCTCGCCCGGCGTACAGATGGTGATGTCGTCGGTGTACCAGTAGGTCGCGTCGGGGTCCCATCCGGCCAGCACGGTCGCGGTCCCCTCGCCCACGGGCAGCGCGCGGCCCGCGGCGGCGGCCCAGGCGAGGGCCGTCAGGTGCACGCCGTCGTAGACGTCGGCGATCGCACGGTGGTCCGGCACCAGCCAGCGGCCCGACCGTCCCGTCGTCTCGTACCAGTCACGCTGCCGGGACGCCGTCACCTCGAGCGGGAAGGCGGTGACCAGCGCGGCGACGTCCTCCGGCCCGGTGAGCTCGAGGACGCGTGCGCCGCGAGGGACGTCGACGGCGTACGCGGTCGCCACGTCCCAGCCGTCGGAGTCCTCGACGAGCTCGAAACCCGGTGCCGTGCCGTCCGGGAGGCCCCGGGTCGTCCGGGTCAGGCCGGCGAACGCCGGGATGCTCCACCACGACCCGCTCACGGGCCCACGACGTGCCGCGGCCTCCTGCTCCTCCGCGATCGCGCGGGCACGCCAGGCGTCGAGCGCGGCGGCCAGGTCGGCGGGGCGCGTGGGCTCGGCGTCGTCGAAGGACGTGAGGACCTGCGCGGCGGTCGTGCAGGGCTGCGACCACCACGCCGCCGCCGGCGCGGCGAGCACGGCGCGTGCGACGGGCTCCAGCGCCGCGACGACGCGCGGGTCACCCAGCACGGCGTCCTGCTCGTCGGGCGGCTGCCAGTACATCGCTCCCCCGACGGCGACGTCGAGCGCGCGCGACAGGCGCGACGGCGTCGGGTCGACGTCGCCCGCGGACGTCAGGGCGTCGACGACGTCGCGCGTCCTGGCGGGATCGGCCGCCGCGGCACGGACGGCGGCCCGGGCCTCGGGCACGGCGTCGGCCACGACCTCCCAGCACAGCGACCGGCCGCGCGGCCCGGCGAGCAGCAGGTCGACCGTCACGGCGTCAGCCGTGCGCGCCCGCGCGCGCACGGGCCAGCACGTCGGCGAGGACGTCGTCCGTGTAGACGGGCTGCGGCCGGTCGGTGACGCGGCCCTCGTCGAGCGTCGACCAGTGCCAGTGCGGGTGCACGGCGGCCGTCGTCGCGTCGTCGTCGAGACGCAGGTCGAGGACGACCGCGTAGCGGTAGCCGAAGCGGCGCTGGATGGCCTGCGCGACCCCCAGGTCGGCCGAGCCCGGCTCGGCGGTCGCGGCATCCGCGGTGAGCTCCACGAGCAGCAGGTTGTGCTCGGGCCCCAGCCGGCCGCGGTGGTGGACGATGAGGTGCGGTGCACGGTGCGTCGGGCCGTCGAGCCGCACCGACTCCTCGAGGACCATGCCCGACCTGTCGTAGTCCGCGTCGACGTCCCAGGTCTTCTCGATCGTGCCGCGCAGGTTCCACCCGAGGTGGAACGACACGGTGCGTTCGGTGGGGCGGCTCGTGCCGGCGGACGGCGCGAACATCGTCCAGTCGTCGACGAGCGTCGCGGTGAGGGCGATCCGCACCCGGGCCTGGAGGTCGGCGAGCTGCATGCGGGGACGGTACCCCCGCAGAGCGCTCCAGCACAGGGACTTCGGTCGACGGTACGTCAGGTCTGGGTGAGGGAAAGACCACAGCGGCGTCGAGCGACGGCAAAGACGATGCCCTCACCAGGGAGGTCGGGCGGACTCTCTCCCCCTCAGGGTGCGAGCCCGAGCTGGTCGAGGACGGGGTCGAGCCCCTCGATCCGGACGTCGAGGCGCAGCGCGTCGGGCCGGGCGTCCCACCCGGCGCGGTCGAGCACGAACTGCCGGCTGTCGACCGCGGCACCGTCCCGTGCCGTGCGGACCACGCCGTTGTCGCGGTAGCCGATCTTGCGGCTCACGCCCGTCGACCCCGGGTTGTCGACGAACGCCGAGCTCGTGGCGCGCTCGGCGCCCAGACCCTCGAACAGCAGGTGCAGGATCAGCAGGCGCATGCGCGTGCCGACACCGCCGTGCTGGTGCCGCAGGCCCAGCCAGGAGCCCGTCTCGGCCGTCCGCGTGACCCGGAAGTCCTTGCCGTACATGCCCTGCAGGCCCAGCGGCTCGCCGTCGCGCACCACCGCGAGCTCGATCGCCCAGTCGGCGGGGGTCGTCCGTGGCCGCAGGCCCCACTGGTACGTCATGACGCTGCGCGCGACCTGCACCGGCGTGCCCCGCGTCCACGGCACGACGAACGGCATCTGGTCCTCGCGGTGCACGCCCTGCGCCGCGAGGCGCGCGAGGTCGAGCATCGTGCGGTCGTCGGGCGCGCGCAGCTCGAGGTCTCCGGACACCACCCGCAGGCCCGTGAGCGGCCAGATCTCGACGTCGGTGAGGGGAGCGGGGGCGTCGGCCATGACCGCAGCGTCCTCGCGCGCGGCGTCGCCGGTCAACCGGGAATCGTGGCGGGGACCTCCGGCGGTGCGGCCGACGAGGGCGCCGCCCGTGCCGGGCGGCGCCCTCGCCCGGCGTCCGACCACCCCCGTGACGGACGCCGCACCCGGGACCGCGGACGCGGACCGCGTTCTCCCGGGGGGTGGTGCGGTCCCGGTCCGGCGACGGCGAGGTCGAACCGGACCGGGACCCGCTGGTCAGCCCGTCACGCAGGCCGTGCCGTTGACGGCGAACGCCGTCGGCGCGGGGTTCTGGCCCGTGTGGGAGCCGTTGAACCCGAGGTCGACCGACGCGCCCGGCGCGAGCGTGGCGTTCCACGCGGCACCCGTCGCCGTGACCTTCGTGCCGGTCTGCGACCACGTCGCGCTCCAGCCCTGCGTGAGCTGCTGGCCCGGTGCCAGGTCGAAGGTCAACGACCAGGTCAGGGGAGCGGCGCCGGTGTTCTTCAGGCGGACCGAGGCCGTGAACCCCGTGCTCCACGCGCTCGAGCCGAACGTGACGGCGCACGTCGCGGGACCGGACGTCGGCGTGGGTGTGGGGGTCACCGTGGGTGTGGGCGTCGGCGTGACGGTGGGCGTGGGCGTGGGTGTCACGGTCGGCGTCGGCGTCGGCGTGGGCGTGGGTGTCACGGTGGGCGTGGGCGTGGGCGTGGGAGTCGCGGTCGGCGTGGGCGTCGGACCGCCCGGCTCCGTGCCCCACACCAGCACGCCCTTGTCGTACAGCGTGATCGCGCGCGTCTTCACCGGGTCGCCCGTCGCGGGCAGCCCGACGAACGACGGGTCGTTCGTCGCGTCCCAGCCTGCCGCGCCGGTGACGCGGAACTGGATCTCGCGGCGGTGCTGCGACTGTCCCCCGGGGTGGATGTCCTGGCCGACGCAGCTGAGCTCGGCGTAGTAGAGGGCGCCGCCGGCCGGCACGACCTTCGCGGGCGTCGTGCCGCACTCGCTGTAGTTGGTGGTCACCGCGAGGCTCGAGGCCGGGACGCCGGCGTCGAGCGTGAACCAGTACCTGACCGTGGCGTTCTTCAGGGACCTGGCGGGGAACGCCGAACGGTTGCGGACGATCGCCTTGACCTCGGTGAACGTGCCGCCGGCCGGCTGGTTGAGCTTGGCCTCGACGAAGAGCTCGTCCTGGTCCGGCGTCTCGGCCACCGGGAACCCGGCCAGCGGCGTGCCGCCGTACTGCGCCGTCAGGTAGGCCAGGGCGCTCGTGAAGCCCGCGTTGTAGTCGGTCGCGACCTCGTTCGCGACGTAGTCGTCGCGGCTGTCGGTGTACGCGTCGTTCGCGGACCCGGGGCCGCCGACGAGCGCGCCGTACAGCACGTGCCGCGTCTCGACCGGCACCTTGCTGGAGTCCTGCCACGACCCGTGCGCGGTGCGGTGGTGCGGGTTCTGCGGCGGGTTGGCGCCGAACCCGACGACGTACGACGACTTGCGCGGGTTGTCGCCGAGCGCGTACCCGATCTGCCGCACGCCGAAGTCGTGGTAGCGCGCCTTGCGCGTCGGGTCGGTGAGCCAGTCGCTGTACACGAGCGCGACGAACGACGTGTTGGCGGCGTACCGCAGCGCACCCCACGAGTCGAGCACGGCCAGACCGCCGGGGGAGTAGGTGATCCGCTCGCCGTTGTAGCCCGACGTCCAGTAGTCGAGCCAGCGGTTCGCGTCGTCGACGTACTTCTGCTTGCCCGTCTCCATCGCGAGCAGCGCGTACGCCGCGTAGGACTTGTCGTCCCACGCGACCGTCCACTTGTACGACTTGAGGTTCGTCTGGTTCTGGTTGCTGAGCTTGTCGTACTCGGCCTCGGCCTTCGCGAGGTACGTCGCGTCACCCGTCGCCTTGTACAGCCAGTACGCGCCCCACACGAGCTCGTCCTGGTAGCCCGACCACGACTTGTAGAACGCCTGCGCGTCGGTGACGCAGTCCGAGTAGCTGCCGCGGTACGTGTCGGCGAACGTGTACAGCTGCTTCGCGTGCGTCAGGAGCGTCGCCGAGTAGGCCGGGTCCGCGGTCCGGAAGACGATCGACGCGGACGCCATCGCGGCGGCCGTCTCGCCGGCGGCGTCCGACCCCGGGCAGGTCGCGCTGATCTTGTACGCCGGGCGAGGCATCGTCATGACCTCCGCCGGGCCCCACCACTTGTGGTCGTCGTCGCCCTTGCCGACCTGCACGTACAGCTCGTTCGGCGCCGTGTGGGCCTTCACCAGGTAGTCGTTGACCCAGCGCAGGTTGTCGCGCAGCTCGTCGAGCTGGCCGGCCTGCGTGTAGCCCTCGGGGCTCTCGATGGCGCCCCACGCGAGCATCGTCGCCGAGAACGCCATCGGCAGGCCGAACTTCACGTGGTCGCCCGCGTCGTACCAGCCGCCCGTGAGGTCCTTGCCGACGTCCTTGCCGTCGTCGAGGCCCGAGTCGCCGCGCCACGAGACGGGGAAGTCGTCGGGCAGGTCGCCCGAGCGCTGCGCCTGGTAGAAGAACATCGACTTCTGCAGCGCCTCGGCGTAGTTGTGCGCGGGTGCCGCCTGGGCGGCCTGGAGGGGCACGAGCGTGCCGGCGACGACCGCGGCCGCGGCGGCGCCCGCCCACAGCGCGCGACGCGGGCGGGAGGAGGTGAGGCGAGACATCGGCGTCCCTTCGCGACGGGGAGGAGCGCCGGTGGAGCGCTCCCACACCCCGTCACCGGGGTGCGACGACGTGGTCGCACCAGGAGTGGGGGCGTACGGGGATCGTCGCCAGGGGGGTCGCGAGGGTCAACGACCGAACCGTTTAGGCAGGACGCGCCGCGGCCCCGGACCGACGAGCGGTCCGGGGCCGCGGGACGGCGTTCGACGTCAGGCGGTGGGCGTGTCGCCCTCGTCCGGCGTCTTCGGCGCCGAGCGTCGGGTCGCCTTGCGCGCGGTCTCCTGCGCGGCGTCCTTCGCCTCCTTGGCCTTCTCGCCGACCTCCTCGGCCGCGTGCGACACGGCCTCGGCGGCCTTGCGGCTCGCCTCGCGACCCTTCGCGACCGCCGAGCCGGCGGCCTCGCCCACGGCGTCCGCCGCGTCGCCGACCGCGTCCTGCAGGTCGCCCGCGGCCGCGTTGGCACGCGCCTTGAGCGAGTCGCCGCCGAGCGAGTCGGCCGGCTCCCACGGCTCGGCCCACGGGTCCGTCGTCGAGCGCGAGCGCAGCCACGCGAACGCCGCGGCGCCCGCGCCCGCCACGAGCGCGACGGTCCAGAACACCTTCGCGCCCGAGCGGCCCTTCTCCGCCTTGGCGGCCTCCTTCGCGGCCTTCTTCGCCGCCTTGGCGACCTTCTTCGAGTGCTTGCCGGCCTGCGTCGCAGCGACGTCCGCCGCGTGCTCGACCTGCGCCCCCGCACGCACCGCGGCGTCGTTGACGGCCGCCACGAGCTTCGGGATCAGCTCCTCGACGAGCTTGTCGTGCGCGGTGTCGATCGCCGGCGTCGCCTTCTTGGCGGCCTTCTCGACCTGGGGCGCGGCGGTCTTCACGCTCTCCTTGTAGAGGTGCTCGACGCGCGGCGTCAGCCAGTCCACGAACGCCTCGATGCGCGGGGTCGTCCACTCCTTCGCCTGGCCGGCGGCGTCGGACGCGCGGTGCGCGGCGTCCTTGGCCCCGTCGGCGAGCGTCGCGCCGAGGTCGGCCGCGTGCCCCTTGAGTCGTTCGGTGTCGACGTCGATCTTCGGACGATGGGTCATCTGCCACTCCCGGACTGGTCTCGACTGGTCCCGACGCTGTGACCTCCCACTCTGCCACCGACCGCGCGCGTGCGCCCGGTGCAGCCGGGTGGTTCGCCGGGGGCGAAGTGCGACGCACGCCCGGGCGCGCCGTCGGCGGCGGGTGCCAGACTGGCCCCATGTTCGCGACCATCCACACGTCCGCCGGTGACATCCGGGTCGAGCTGTACGAGAACCACGCGCCGCGCACCGTCGAGAACTTCGTCGGGCTGGCCAAGGGCACGATCGAGTGGACGGACCCGTCCACCGGCAAGCCCCGCACCGACGCGCTCTACGACGGGGTCGTCTTCCACCGCGTGATCCCCGACTTCATGATCCAGGGCGGCGACCCGCTCGGCAGCGGCCGCGGCGGCCCCGGGTACCAGTTCGACGACGAGATCCACCCCGAGCTGACGTTCTCGGAGCCCTACCTGCTCGCCATGGCGAACGCGGGCAAGCGCCTGGACCCCGTCACGGGCAAGGTCGGCGGCACCAACGGGTCGCAGTTCTTCATCTCGGTCGCCGCGACGCCGTGGCTCAACGGCAAGCACACGATCTTCGGCAAGGTCGCCGACGACGCGAGCCGCCAGGTCGTCGACGCGATCGCGACGACGCCGACCCGCCCGGGCGACCGCCCCGTGCAGGACGTGACGATCACGTCGATCACGGTGGAGGACTGAGATCAGCGGTCCCCACGTGCCGGGCGGCCCCGTGCCGGGGC
>JAEYNO010000212.1 GCA_023412515.1 Actinomycetes bacterium | reverse complement strand
GTCCCGACGCGCCCGAGCCCGGTGTCGCCCGGCAGCGCCGCGAGCTCGAGGACGTCGAACGCGGGCTCCTCGTACGGGTGCGCCGCGCGCATCGCCGCGACGACCCGGCCGCGCGCGCCGCGTGCGGCGACCATCTCGACGCGCACCTCGGGCAGCATCTCGCGGCGCCCGACCTCGCCGACCGCGGGTGCCGCCCCCTCGAGCGGCGTGAACGTCCCCTGCCCGGTGGTGGTCCAGGCGCACCGCTCGTAGGCGCCCACGTGCCCGGCGCCGACGGCTGCCATCGCGTCGACCAGCGCGTCCGCGACGTCGACCGGCGCCATGACCACGTGCTTGTCGAGCGCGGGCGCGTCGGCGGCCACGAGCGGCACGGTGTCGACGAGCCCGAGGACGTCCGCGAGCGCCTCGGCGACGCCGCCGTGCGCGGAGTCCGCGTTGGTGTGCGCCGTGTACAGGCCGCACCCCGCACGGACCAGGCGGTGCACGAGCGCACCCTTGTACGTCGTCGCCGCGACCGAGTGCACCGGTCGCAGCAGCAGCGGGTGGTGCGTCACGAGCAGGTCGGCGTCCCACTCCTCCGCCTCGTCGACGACCGCTGCGACCGGGTCGACGGCGAACAGCACGCGCCGCACGGGTGCGGCGGGGTCGCCGACCGCGAGGCCGACGCGGTCCCACTGCTCGGCGGTGCGGGGCGGGTAGCGGGTCTCCAGGGCGCGGACGACGTCCGCGAGCGTCGCGGTCACGGCAGCACGAGCGCCTTGGTGCACGTGCGCTCGTCCATCGCGCGGTACGCGTCCGCGACGTCGTCGAGGGCGAACGTGCCGTCGAACACCAGGCCCGGCTCGATGGCCCCGGCCCACACGTCGGGCAGCAGCCCCTCGATGTAGCCCCGCACGGGAGCGACGCCGCCGACCACGCCCTTGTTCGTGCCGAACATCAGCCCGACCGGCAGCTCGGGGCCGCCCGCGGGCACGCCGACGAACCCGACGCGGCCGCCGGGCCGGACGGTCGCGAGCGCCTGCGCCATCGACTCCTTGGTGCCGACGCACTCGAGCACGCCGTCCGGCCCGACGCCGCCGAGCAGGTCGAGCACGGCGGCCGCACCGTCGTCGCCGCGCTCGGCGACGACGTCGGTCGCGCCGAACCGGCGCGCGAGCGCCTGCCGGGCGGGGTTGCGCGACATCGCGACGATCCGCTCGGCGCCGAGCCGGCGCGCGGCGATGACCCCGCACAGCCCGACCGCGCCGTCGCCGACGACCGCGACGGTCGACCCGGCACGCACGCCCGCCGACAGCGCGGCGTGGTGCCCGGTGCCGAGCACGTCCGTGAGCGTGAGCACGTGCGGCAGCAGCGCGTCGTCCGGGTGCTCGGGCGTGACGACGAGGGTGCCGTCGGCCAGGGGCACGCGCACGTACTCGCCCTGCGCACCGTCGGACGGCACGCCGTCGTGGTCGGGCGAGCCCCACCACGCGACCTGCTCGCACGACGTGTGGACGCCGTTGCGGCAGTGCACGCACGTGTTGTCGCAGATCGAGAACGGCGCGACGACGAAGTCCCCGACGCGCACGCGACGCACGTCGGACCCGACCTCCTCGACCACGCCGACGAACTCGTGCCCGATCCGGTGAGGGCCGTCGGTGGGCCGCACGCCGCGGTAGCCCCACAGGTCGGAGCCGCACACGCACGTCGCCACGACGCGCACGACCGCATCGGTGGGTCGCTGGATCTCGGGGTCCGGCACCTGCTCGACGCGCACGTCGCGGGGGCCGTGGATCACTGTCGCTCGCACACCGGAAGCCTACGGCGCGGGCCACCCGCGGCGCCCGGCGACGGCGGCGTCGGCGCTGCCCGCACGCCGGTAGGCTGACCGACCGCAGGGGCCTGTAGCTCAGTTGGTCAGAGCGCCGCGCTTACACCGCGGAGGTCGTCGGTTCGAGACCGGCCGGGCCCACCCGAGCGGTGCGCACGTCCGCGCGACGCGGTGCAGGGCGGTGAGGTCGTGGTGGTGTCGGACGACGCCGCGCGGGCGCACGCCGCGGAGCTCGCACCCGAACGACGACGGCTCGTGGCGCTCGCCTACCGCGTCTGCGGCTCCTGGTCCGACGCGGAGGACGTCGTGCAGCAGGTCTCGCTCGAGTGGCTGGGCACGGACGGCACCGTGGCGCGTCCCGCCGCGTGGCTCACGCGCGTCACCGTGCGCCGTGCGATCGACGCGCTGCGCGCACGGCGCCGCGCCGCCGCGTACGTCGGTCCCTGGGTCCCCGAACCCCTCGTCGAGACCCCCGACGCCGACCCCCACCTCCACGCGGAACGGGCCGAGGCGCTGTCGACGGCGTTCCTGGTGCTCGCCGAGTCGTTGACACCGCCGCAGCGCGCCGTCGTCGTGCTCCGCGCGCTCGGGTACGAGCACGCCGAGATCGCGCGGATCCTCGACCTCACGCCGGCGGCGGCGCGCCAGCACCACACGCGGGGACTGCGCCGCCTGGACGCCGAGAACGGGCGTGCCGTCCGGGACGACCCGGGCGTCCTGCCGCGCCGCACGGACGTCGCCGCCGGGCGTGCGCTCGAGCGGGAGACGCGGTCCCTGCTCGACGCCTTCGTGCGCGCGGCGCGCCAGGGGGACACGACGACCCTCGGCGACCTGCTGCACGAGCAGGTCCGGGCGTACAACGACGGCGGCGGACGCGCACGGGCGGCACGCCGGGTGCTCACCGGGTCCGACGCCGTGGCCAGGTTCGTCGTCGGCGTGGCCTCGCGGCACGTCGGCCGGCGGGACGTGCGCGCGGTCGTCGTCAACGGCGCGCCGGGGCTGCTCGTCACGCTGTCGGGCGTGCCGCACGTGATGTCGGTCCAGGTGCGCGACGGACGCCTGTACCGCGTGTTCGACGTCTGCAACCCCGACAAGCAGCGGGGCCTGCGCGTGCCGACGACGCAGGGCCCCGCTGCCCACGACCGGTTCAGCCCAGCGGTGGCGGAGCCAGTCGGGTCGGCACCGCGATGCGGTTCCACAGGTTGATCGTGCCGATCGCGAGCACGAGGTCCGCGAGCTCCCGCTCCGGGAAGGCGCGCGCGGCCGCGTCCCACGTCGCGTCGTCGACGCCCGCCGGGAGCAGCGTGACCTGCTCGGTCAACGCGAGAGCCGCGCGCTCGCGGTCCGTGAAGAACGGCGTCTCCCGCCAGACGGCGACGCCGTGGAGCGTGCGGGAGGCCACACCCGCCTTCTCCAGGTCGGTCGCGTGCAGATCGACGCAGTAGGCGCAGCCGTTGAGCTGCGACGCCCGCAGCTTGACCAGGTCCAGCAGGACGCGGTCGAGGTGGCGCGCGACGTAGGCGTCGAGAGCCGCGACCGCGCGGTACCCCTCGGGTGCGTGCTGGTGGACGTCGAGACGGGACATGGGCCCTCCGAGGTGGTCAGGGCTCCCGCCGACCGCGGGAGCGGAGGGGGACGCCCCCCTCCACCCGTGTCGTCGTCGAGGACGGCGACGATGTGACGCAGCGGCGAGCCGGCCGCCGCCCGCACGCCCTCACAGCGTCGCGAGGGCCTCGCGGTAGGCCTCGAGGGGTCGCGCACGGCCGCGCGGGTGCACGAGGCTCCAGCGCAGCACGCCGTCGGCGTCGACGAGGAACGAGCCGCGCAGGGCGTGCCCGGTCGACTCGTCGAGCACGCCGAAGGCCCGCGCGGCCGCGCCGTGCGGCCAGAAGTCCGACAGCAGGTCGAACGGGTAGCCCTCACGCTCCGCCCAGGCACGCAGCGCGAACATCGCGTCGCACGAGACCGCGACGAGCCGCACGCCGGCGTCGTCGAAGAGGCCGATCTCGTCGCGCAGCTCGCCGAGCTCGCCCGTGCAGATGCACGAGAACGCGAAGGGGACGAACACGAGCACGAGCGGCTCGCCGCGCAGCTCCGACAGCGCGACGGGCGTGCCGTGCGTGTCGGGCAGCGTGAGGTCGGGGACGGGGTCGCCGACGCGCAGGGTCTGCCCCGCGCTCACTTGCCCCGGCCGCGCGTCGCCAGACGCGTGGCCGACCAGTCGGGGCCGATGGCGAACGTCGTCATCGCGTGCAGGCCGGACGTGGTCGCGGCCTCCTCGATGTCGGAGTGCGACACGTGGCCCGGGCGCCCGGCCTTCGGCGAGAACACCCAGATGGGGCCGGAGTCGTCGAGGACCGTCATCGCGTCGACGAGGTAGTCGGTGAGGTCGCCGTCGTCGTCGCGGAACCAGATGATCGCGCCGTCCGTGACGTCGTCGTAGTCCTCGTCGACGAGCTCGCTGCCGGTGACGGCCTCGAGCGCCGCGCGCACGTCCCCGTCGACGTCGTCGTCGTAGCCGAGCTCCTGGATCGTCTGCCCGGAGCTGAAGCCGAGCCGAGCGACCGCCTGAGACACGGCGTCGTCCGCGGTGGGTGACACGTCGAGCGGTTCCCTTCTCCCGGGGCCGCTCACGTGACGCGGACCCACCTGTTGATGTCGGGACACGTTAGCCCACCGCACGCCCCGGGGCCCTGGGAAGCGGACGGCGGGAACGCGTGTCACGGACGTCACGCCCTGATCAGGGCCCGCGGGTGTGACTTTCGGGCCTCGACGGACGGACAATGGTGCGACCACCCGCCATCCCCCTGCCGACACGCGCAGGGCGTCGGGTGCCGACACGGAGCGTGCCGAGGCGCCGACAGGCGCCGGGGCGCGCACGAGACGCGAAGGAGCACCGGTGGCTTCCATCGACGAGACGGGCCCCCTGATCGGCGGTCTGCTCAGCCAGGTCCCGGACATCGACCCGGAGGAGACCGGTGAGTGGCTGGAGTCCCTCGACGGCCTGATCGGCGACAAGGGCGGCCCGCGCGCGCGGTACGTCCTCATGAGCCTGCTGCGGCACGCACGCGAGCGCAACGTCGCGATCCCGGCGTCGCTGAACACCCCGTACGTCAACACCATCGCGGTTCACAACGAACCCTACTTCCCGGGCGACGAGGTCATCGAGCGCCGCTACCGCTCCTGGATCCGCTGGAACGCCGCCGTCATGGTGACGCGCGCGCAGCGCCCCGGCGTGTCGGTCGGCGGCCACATCTCGTCGTACGCGTCGGTCGCGACGCTCACCGAGGTCGGCCTCAACCACTTCTTCCGCGGCAAGGACCACCCGGGCGGCGGCGACCAGGTCTACTTCCAGGGGCACGCCTCCCCCGGCGTCTACGCGCGCGCGCTGCTCGAGGGCCGCCTGACCGAGCACCAGCTCGACGGGTTCCGCCAGGAGCTGTCGCACCCCGGCGGCGGCCTGCCGTCCTACCCGCACCCGCGCCTCGCGCCCGACCTGTGGGAGTTCCCCACGGTGTCGATGGGCCTGGGCCCGTCGTCGGCGATCTACCAGGCGTGGACCAACCGCTACCTGCACAACCGCGGGATCAAGGACACGAGCCAGCAGGACGTCTGGGCGTTCCTCGGCGACGGCGAGATGGACGAGCCCGAGTCGCGCGGCATGCTCCAGCACGCCGCCCAGCAGGGCCTCGACAACCTCACGTTCGTCGTGAACTGCAACCTGCAGCGCCTCGACGGCCCGGTGCGCGGCAACGGCAAGATCATCCAGGAGCTCGAGGCGCAGTTCCGCGGCGCCGGCTGGAACGTCATCAAGGTCATCTGGGGCCGCGAGTGGGACACCCTGCTCAACGCCGACAAGGACCGCGCGCTCGTGCACCTCATGAACACGACGCCCGACGGCGACTTCCAGACGTTCCGCGCCGAGGACGGCGCGTTCATCCGCGAGCACTTCTTCGGGCGCGACCCGCGCACCAAGCAGCTCGTCGAGAAGATGACGGACGACGAGATCTGGGCGCTCAAGCGCGGCGGCCACGACTACCGCAAGCTCTACGCGGCGTACAAGGCCGCGCGTGAGCACACCGGCCAGCCGACCGTCATCCTCGCGCACACCATCAAGGGCTACGGCCTGGGCTCGGGCTTCGCCGGGCGCAACGCCACGCACCAGATGAAGAAGCTCAAGATCGACGAGCTCAAGACGCTGCGGGACTCGCTGCACATCCCGATCACGGACGAGCAGCTCGAGGCGGACCCGTACCTGCCCCCGTACTACAACCCGGGGCCGGACGACGAGGCGATCCAGTACATGCTCGAGCGTCGCCGCCAGCTGGGCGGGTTCGTGCCCGAGCGCCGCAGCACGCACACCAAGCTCACGCTGCCGGGCGACAAGGTCTACGAGACGCTCGCGAAGGGCTCGGGCACGCAGGAGGTCGCCACGACGATGGCGCTCGTGCGCCTGTTCAAGGACCTCGTGAAGGACAAGGAGTTCGGCCACCGCCTGGTGCCGATCATCCCCGACGAGGCGCGCACGTTCGGCCTGGACTCGATCTTCCCGAGCGCGAAGATCTTCAACACCAACGGCCAGAACTACATGGCCGTGGACCGCGAGCTCATGCTGAGCTACAAGGAGTCCGAGGCCGGGCAGATCATGCACACCGGCATCAACGAGGCCGGGTCCGCGTCCGCCTTCCAGGCGGTCGGCACGTCGTACGCCACGCACGGCGAGCCGCTGATCCCGTTCTACTTCTACTACTCGATGTTCGGGTTCCAGCGCACGGGCGACCAGTTCTGGGCCGCGGGCGACCAGATGGCGCGCGGGTTCCTCATCGGTGCCACCGCCGGCCGGACGACCCTGACGGGCGAGGGCCTGCAGCACGCCGACGGCCACTCGCCGCTGCTCGCGGGGACCATGTCGCACGTCGTGCACTACGACCCGGCCTACGGGTACGAGATCCGGCACATCGTGCGCGACGGCATCGAGCGGATGTTCGGCGAGAACGCGCAGGGCCGCGACCAGGACGTCATCTACTACCTGACGGTCTACAACGAGCCGATGGTGCAGCCGGCGGAGCCCGAGGGCGTCGACGTCGAGGGCATCCTCAAGGGCATCCACCTGGTGTCCCCGGCCGAGGGCGACGGGCCCCGCGCCCAGATCCTCGCGTCCGGCGTCGCCGTGCCGTGGGCGATCGAGGCGCAGCACCTGCTCGCCGAGGACTGGGGCGTGCGCGCCGCGGTCTGGTCGGTGACCAGCTGGAACGAGCTGCGGCGCGAGGCGCTCGCCGCCGAGCAGCACGCGTTCCTGCACCCGGGCGAGGAGCCCCGCACGCCGTACCTCACCGCCAAGCTGCAGGGCGCCGAGGGCCCGTTCGTCGCCACCACGGACTTCGACCACCTGGTCGCCGACCAGGTGCGCGCGTGGGTCCCCGGCCGGTACGCGACGCTCGGCGCCGACGGCTTCGGCTTCTCGGACACGCGGGCCGCCGCACGTCGTCACTTCAAGATCGACGGGCCGTCGACGGTCGTGCGCGTGCTGCAGCAGCTCGTGCTCGAGGGCAAGGTCGACCCGTCCCTGCCCGCGCAGGCCATCGAGCGGTACCGCCTGCACGACGTCACCGCCGGCACGTCCGGCAACACGGGCGGCGACGCCTGACGCGCGTCCCCCCGCACATGACGAGACCCCCGGCCGCAGCGGCCGGGGGTCTCGTCGTTCGTCAGGGGGCCACGGGCGGCGGACCAGCCGCAGACACGGCGGTGCGCACCGGGCCCGTGCGAGCCGCGGTGACGTGCGCCGGGCGTCAGGTGCCCGGGATGGACTGCTGGGCCCGTGCGACCTCGCGCGTCAGCTCCGCCTTGAGCGGCGCGACCGCCGCGGCGTCGGGGTAGAGGTCGAGCGACGCGAGGTGCTGCTTGGCCTCGAGGGGGCGGTCGGCCAGGAGCGCCGCGTGGACGAGAGCGCGCGCGACCTCGGGGTCGTGCTCGCGGGGCCGCCAGTGCCCGACGCCCAGGTTGAGCGCCTCGACGGGCTGCCCGGCCTCGGACAGCAGGATCAGCGACTGCGCGAGCGCGAGCCCGGACGGGTCGCGCTCGGCCGCCGTCGTGAGCCGACGGATGGTGCCCTCGTGGTCGTCGCGGACCGAGAGCCGCGCGAGCTCCACGAGCGGGTACCAGGCGCGCGGGTTCCCCGCGAGCTCCTCGCCGAGCGCCCAGACGGCCAGGTCGGCGGCGTGCTGCCGCTCGTGCTCGGCGTTCGGGGCGGTCAGCGGGTCGTCCTCCGGCACCGACTCGGCGGCGCGCCGGCGGACGATCTCGGCGAGGGCCTGGAACGCGCGTTCGTTGTTGGGGTCGTCGCTCAGCATCGACCGCAGCGCGTCCTCGTGGAGGGTGTCCCCCCGGCGCGAGGCCGTCGTCGGGCGGCGCGCCCCGACCCGGGAGGCCGAGGAGGGTCGCCGCATGAGCTGGCGCAGGCGGGGCAGGAGAGCCATGGCGCGACCTTATCCGTTCTGCCCCGTCCGCACCCGTTCTCGGAGCACTCCAGGAACGGGGCGACGCGCGGCGGCTTTGTCGACTTCCCACAAGCCTGCCGCCTATGCTCGCGGCCATGGCGACGTCTCCGAGGACGCCGGCGGCGCGCACGCCCCGCCGCCGCGGCCCCACCCCGCCGGCCGGTGCGGCGGCACCCGTCCTGCCCCCGGCCGGGGCCGACCAGAGCGAGACGCAGCGTCGTGTGCGCGAGGGCGCGGGGCTGCTCGCCGCGGCCGCGATGCGCCGGCTCGACGCCGACCTCGACTGGTACCGCGCGCTGCCCGCCGAGGACCGGTCGTGGGTCAACCTCGTGGCCCAGGCCGGGATCACGGCGTTCATCTCGTGGTACGCCGACCCGACGCGACCCCCGCACGGCGTCGGCGAGATCTTCGCGGCCGCGCCGCCCGAGCTGACCCGGTCGATCTCGCTGCAGCACACGCTCCAGCTGGTCCGCGTCGTGGTGGACGTCGTCGAGACGCACTCCGACCGGCTCGCGGCGCCCGGCGCCGAGCGCGAGCTGCGCGAGGCGGTCATGCGCTACTCGCGCGAGGTCGCGTTCTCGGCGGCCGAGGTCTACGCGCGCGCCGCCGAGGTGCGCGGCGCGTGGGACGCGCGGCTCGAGGCGCTCGTGGTCGACGCGCTCGTGCGCGGCGACGGCGACGACTCCCTGCGCTCGCGCGTGTCGGCGCTCGGGTGGAGCGGGCGCGGCTCGACGCTCGTCGTGGTCGGCACGGCCGCCGCGCACATGGACGAGGTGCGCTCGGCCGACCTGCGGCGCGCGACCCGCCGGTCGGCCGACGACGCGCTGGTGGGGATCATGGGCGACCGCCTGGTGGTGTTCCTCGGCGGAGAGGGCGACCTGCGCGCCGCCGCGATGTCGCTGCTGCCACGGTTCGGGCCGGGTCCCGTCGTGATCGGGCCGCTCGCCCCCGGGCTCGCCGAGGCGACCCGCTCGGCCCGCGCCGCCCTCGCGGGGCTCGCGGCCGCACCGGGCTGGGAGCAGGCGCCGCGGCCCGTGCTCGCCGACGACCTGCTGCCCGAGCGCGTGCTCGTCGGGGACGACGACGCACGACGTGCGCTCGTCGAACGGGCCTACACGCCGCTCGCCGCGAGCCAGGGCTCGCTGCTCGAGACGCTGTCGGCGTACCTCGGGGCCGGGCGCTCCCTGGAGGCCGCCGCGCGCACGTTGTACGTCCACCCCAACACGGTCCGCTACCGGCTCAAGCGCGTCGCGGACGTCACGGGGTGGGACCCGCTGGACGCGCGGGAGTCGTACGTGCTGCAGACGGCCCTGGCCGTCGGACGGCTCGACGCCGCGGCGGCGCTCTGAGCCCGCCCGCCCCGGCGGGCGCCCACGGCGGACGCGGCCTTTGTACAGGTCCGACAAGCACGGGACGCGAGCTTGGTACGTGCCGTGACCGGGTGACGGTGCGCGCCCACGGCACAGTGGTCGGGTGCTCGTCGTCGCCTGCCCCGGCCAGGGGGCCCAGTCCCCCGGCATGCTCGTCCCGTGGACCGAGGTCGACGGCTTCGCCGACTGTCTCGCGCGGGCGAGCGACGTCGTCGGGGTCGACCTGCTGGCGCACGGCACCACGTCGGACGCCGAGACGATCCGCGACACCGCGGTCGCCCAGCCGCTGCTCGTCGCGACCGCGCTCGCGAGCCTGCGCGCCGTGCTGGGCACGGACGCCGCGACCGACCTCGCGCAGCTCGCGCCCGCGTCGTTCGACGTGGCAGCGGGCCACTCGGTCGGCGAGCTCGCGGCCGCG
>JAEYNO010000305.1 GCA_023412515.1 Actinomycetes bacterium | reverse complement strand
GACGTCCGCGGGCTCCGCGGGCCGCTCGGCCGCGCGCGCGGCGGACCGCGCGGCGGCGACGGGCGTGCGCTGCAGCGGCACGAAGTCGAGGTCAGGCAACGAGCTCGTCCTCGCCCTCGCGGCGCACCACGATCTGCCCGCTCTCCTCCAGGCCACGGATGACCTGGACGATCGCGGCGCGCGCCTCCTCGACCTGCGACAGCCGGATCGGGCCCAGCAGGTCGATCTCCTCGACGAGGTTCTCGCGCGCGCGCTCGGACATGTTGCGCAGGATCTTGTCCCGCACGTCCGGGCCCGAGCCCTTGAGGGCCTGCGCGAGCGTGCCCGTCTCGACCTGCCGCAGCACGAGCTGCACGGCACGGTCCTCGAGCAGCACGACGTCGCCGAACACGAACATCAGCGCGCGCACCTGGTCGGCCAGCGCCTCGTCCCGCGCGGCGAGCCCCTCGAGGATCGACTTCTCGGTGGCCGGGTCGGCGCGGTTGATGATCTCGACGAGCGGCTGCACGCCGCCCACGGCGGCGAGCTCGCGCGGCGCGAGCACCGCCGACGCCTTGCGCTGCAGGGCCTCGGTGACGACCGCGACGACGTCGGGCGACGCGCGCTCCATGAGGGCGATGCGGTGCGCGACGTCCGCGCGCAGGTCCTCGGGGAGCCCCGCGAGGATCGCCGACGCGTGGTCGGGGCGCAGGTGCGCGAGCACGAGCGCCATGGTCTGCGGGTGCTCGCCGTCGAGCAGCGACACGACCTGCCGCGCGTCGGCCTGCTGCAGGAAGTCGAACGAGTGGCCCGCGAGCGACGCCTGCAGACGCTCGATCATGCCCGCGGCCTGCTCCTTGCCGACCGACGCCTCGAGCAGCTGCTGCGCGAAGCCCAGCCCGCCGCCCACGCCCGGGCCGATCTCCGCGACCGCGTAGAACTCGTCGACGACCTCGTCGGCCAGGGTCTGGTCGACCCGCTCGAAGCGCAGGATCTCGGCCGTGAGCTCCTCGATCTCGGCGACGTCGAGCTTCGACATGACGCGCGCCGCGCGCTCCTTGCCGAGCTGCACGAGCAGCAGCGCGGCCTTCTGCCGCCCCGTGATGCTCATCGCCGCGCCCCGGTGGTCATCCAGCCGCGCAGCAGCTCGGCGACCTGCTCGGGCTGCTCGTCGGCGAGCGCCGCGATCTCGGCGCGCCGCACGGCGGTGCCGTCGGGCGCGACGGGTGCGGGCGGCGGCGGCAGGATCGGCAGCTCGTCCTCGGCGGGGCCCTCGATCGGCGGCAGCGCGACGGCGGTCGCGCGCGCGGCGTCGAGCTCGCCCAGGTCGAGCGCCTCGCGCCGGGCGCGGCGCGAGCGCCGGCCGAGCACGACCAGCACGATCACGACCAGCAGGACGATGCCCGCGGCGATCGCGATCTGCCGGATCATGTCGGAGCGCTGTGCGGCGGCGGCCTGCGCGTCGGCGGCCGCGAGCGCCTGCTCGGCGGCCTGCGCGGTCGTGGTGTCGAACGCCATGCGCTGGACCGACAGCTCGTCGCCGCGCTCGGTGTCGATGCCGGCGGCGGCGGCCACGGCCGCCTGCAGGTCGGTCATGTTGAGCCCGCCCGCGGCGGCCTGGTCCACGAGCACCGACACCGACTGCCGCTGCAGCGCGCCGGGCGCCGAGCGCGTCGTCTCGGTGGCCTTGTTGACGGCGTTCGTGACGTCCTCGTTGGTCGAGGAGTACGTGCCGTTGCCGTTGGCGCCGTCGCCGGGCACCGCGATGTTGTCGGGGCCGAGCACGCCCGTGGCGCCGCCGTTGCCGGTGCCCGTGTACTCCTCGGTGGTCGTCGAGGACGCCAGCGGGGGCGTGTCGGGCGTCGCCGAGAACTCCTCGGTGGTGCGCTCCGACTGCGACAGGTCGAGCTGCGCGTTGACGGTGACGGTGGCGTTGCCCGGGCCGACGAGGCGGTCGAGCATGGCCTGCACGGCACCGCCCACGCGCGCCTCGTAGTCGGCCGCGCGCGAGTCAGTGAGCCCGCCGCTCGCGGCGCTGTCGCCGACGGACGACAGGACGGCGCCGCTCGCGTCGACGACCGCGACGTCGGCCGGCTGCATGCCCTCCACACCCGCGGACACCAGGTGCGTGATGGCCTGCACCTGGTCGCCCGAGAGCTCGCGCCCGGGGCGCGTGCGGACGAACACCGACGCGGTCGGGTCGCTCTTGGCCGCGACGAACACGGTCTCCTCGGGGATCGCGAGGCGCACGGTCGCGGCCTCGACCCCGTCGATCGCGCCGACGGTGCGCGCGAGCTCGCCCTCGAGCGCGCGGCGGTACGTCTTCTCCTGCTGGAACTCCGACGCCGTCATGGGCATCTTGTCGAGCAGCGAGTAGCCCGCGCCGTCGGCGTCGGCCGGCAGGCCCGCCGCCGCGAGCTTGACGCGCTGCTCGTACACCGCGGACGCGGGCACCAGCACGGTGCCGCCGCCGTCCGTGAGCTCGTACTGCACGCCCGCGGACGTGAGCTGGTCGACCACGGCGCTCGCGTCGGCGCCCGACAGGCCGGAGAACAGCGGCACGAGCGTCGGCTTCGACATCCAGCTGCTCAGCGCGACCGCGCCGAGCACGAGCGCCGCGACGGCGATGACGGCGAACGTGCGCTGCGCGAGCGAGAGCTGACGGACCTTGGCCGTGAGCCGGCCCCACGCGTCCTGCACCTGAGCGGGCATCAGACCTGCATCCTCATGATCTCGGTGAAGGCCTCGACGGCCTTGTTGCGCACGGCGGCCGTGAGCTCGAGCGCGAGCGACGAGCGCGCGGCGGCGATCGTGTAGTCGTGCACGTCGTCGAGGTCACCCGTCACGGCACGCACCGCGAGGTCCTGCGACGTCGACTGCAGCTGCTGGACCTGCTCGACCTGGCCCAGGACGCCCGCGAACACGGACGGGTCCGCCGCGGGCGCACCGGCCGCGCCCGCGGCGCCGACGGCGCCGAGGCCCGCGGTGGGCAGGGTCGAGGTGACGCCCTGGACGGGGGCGACGGCGTAGGCGCTCATCAGCTCCGCCCGATCTGCAGCGCGGCCTGGTAGGACTCGGTCGCGCGCGTCACCACGGCGGCGTTCGCCTGGTAGCCGCGCTGCGCCATGATCAGCTGCGTCATCTGCGAGGACATGTCGACGTCGGGGTGGCGCACGTACCCGTCCGCGTCCGCGAGCGGGTGGTCCGGGTCGTGCACGAGCCGCCCCTCGGCGCTGCCGAGCTGCACGCCCGCGACCTGCACGCCGCCGTCGCCGCCGGTCATCTCCTGCGCGACGACGTACCGCGTGCGGAACGCCTCCTCGCTCGTCGCGGTCACGGTGTTCGCGTTGGCGATGTTGTCGCCCACCGCGTCCATCCACTTGCGCGTGACGGTCATGCCGGTCCCGGCCACGCCGATGGCCCCGAAGATGGTCATCCGTTGGTCCTCATCGCGGTGCGGATCGACGAGAACGTCCCCGACATCGCCTGCGTCGCCAGCTGGTAGCGCAGGTTGGTGTCGATCTGCAGGAGCGTCTCGGTGTCGAGGTTGACGTTGTTGCCGTCGAGGCGCGTGGGCTCGAGCGAGCGCGCGACCGTGCCGGTCGCCGCGCCGTCGCCGCGCCGGACCGCGCTCGCGAGCTCGTCCTCGAACTGGACGCGCTGCGCGCGGTACCCGGGGGTCTGCAGGTTGGCGACGTTGTCCGCGCTGACGCGCTGGCGCAACGCGAGCGCGTCGAGCGCGCTGTCGAGCGCGCGGACGCTCACGGAGTCGAACATGCCCATGCGGGCCACCTCACCGACGGCGTGGTACGTGGTCGGCCGATCCGTGGCCTGCTGCGCGAGCGATCCGTGCTCGCCCGCCCCATCGGCCGCCCGGGCCGGGGTGTGAGGAGTCGAGCGGCACGACCTGCGACGTCACCCGTCCGGCGCACCCGCCGCGCGGCGGGCGGGCGGGCGCGGGGAGGTCAGCCCTCGAGGTCGAGGTAGACGGGCGCCGCCGCGGGGCGCGCGCGCAGCGCGCTGGTGGCCGCCAGG
>JAEYNO010000160.1 GCA_023412515.1 Actinomycetes bacterium | reverse complement strand
GTGGTGGCCCGTCGGCCACGGCGCCCAGCCCCTGCACGCGCTCGAGGTCGAGCTGCACGCCGCGGACGCGGCCGCGCCCGCCGGTCCGCGCACCACCGGCGCGCGGCTCGGCGCGTGGTCCCGCCGCATCGGCTTCCGCACGGTCGAGCTCGACACCTCCCCCGACGACGTGGGCGCGGCCTTCACGCTGCGGGTCAACGGCCGAGCGGTGTTCGTCCGCGGCGCGAACTGGATCCCCGACGACCACCTGCTCACCCGGATCACCCGCGACCGCCTCGCGCGCCGGCTCGACCAGGCCCTCGGCGCGCACCTCAACCTCGTACGCGTGTGGGGCGGCGGGATCTACGAGTCCGAGGACTTCTACGACCTGTGCGACGAGCGCGGCCTGCTGGTGTGGCAGGACTTCCTTCTCGCGTGCGCGGCGTACCCCGAGGAGTCGCCGCTGCTCGAGGAGGTCGAGGCCGAGGCGCGCGAGCACGTCGCACGCCTCACGCCGCACCCCTCGCTCGTCGTGTGGAACGGCGGCAACGAGAACCTCTGGGGCTTCCGCGACTGGGGGTGGCCCGACGAGCTCGAGGGGCGCACGTGGGGCCTGCGGTACGCGACCGAGCTGTTCCCGGCGGTGGTCGCCGAGCTCGACCCCACGCGCCCGTACGTCGAGAACAGCCCCGCCTCGCCCGGGTACGACCTGCACGAGGTGCACCCCAACGACCCGGACCACGGCTCCCACCACCAGTGGGAGGTGTGGAACCGCGTCGACTACACCGCCTACCGCGACGAGGTCCCGCGCTTCTGCTCGGAGTTCGGCTTCCAGGGTCCGCCCACGTGGGCCACGCTGGCCCGCGCGGTGCGCGCCGCGGACGGCACCGTCGCCGGCAAGGAGCACCCGACGTTCCTGCTGCACCAGAAGGCGGAGGACGGCAACGGCAAGCTCGACCGCGGCATGGCGCCGCACCTGGGCGTGCCCGCCGACCTCGCCGACTGGCTGTGGGCGGGTCAGCTCAACCAGGCGCGCGCGGTGCGGTTCGCGATCGAGCACTACCGGTCCTGGTGGCCGACGACCGCGGGGGCGATCGTCTGGCAGCTCAACGACTGCTGGCCCGTGACGTCGTGGGCAGCGGTCGACGGCGACGGGCGCCCCAAGCCGCTGTGGTGGGCGATGCGTGCGGCGTTCGCCGACCGGCTCGTCACGGTGCAGCCGCGCGACGGGCACGACGCGCTCGTCGTCGTCAACGACACGCCCGTGCTGTGGAAGGGCACGGCCGTGCTCGAGCGGCAGACCCTCGACGGACGCGTGCTCGCGCGCGCCGAACGCCCGCTGACGGTCGGGGCCTGGTCGGTGGGCACGTTCCCCGTGCCCCCGGGCGTGCGGACGCCCGACCACCCCGCGCACGAGGTGCTCGTCGTGACGCTCGACCGGTGCCGCACGGTCCGCACGTGGGTCGAGGACGTCGACCTCGCGCTCGAGGCCGACGCCCTCGACGCCCGCGTGCACCCCGTGCAGGACGGCTACGAGGTCCAGGTCACCGCGCGGTCGCTGGTCCGCGACCTCACGCTGCTGGTCGACCGGCTGGACCCGGGCGCGACCGTCGACGAGGCGCTGGTGACGCTGCCCGCGGGCGCGAGCGCGACGTTCCGGGTCCGCACGCCGGCCCCGCTGGACGCGGACGCGCTCGTCGCGCGCCCCGTGCTGCGCACCGCGAACGACCTCGTCGCCGCACGTCGGGCGACGCGCACACCCCTCTCGTGACCAGCGGCCCGCCGCCCGGGACGGCCCCGACGTGGCGGCTACGCTGACGACCGTGGGCGCTGACGCGATCGGACTGGTGCTGGCCCGCCCGGCGCGCATGCTGGGGCTCGAGCCGTTCTTCATGGAGCTCATCGGCGGCATCGAGGAGACCCTGTCGTCCGACGACCGGTCGCTGCTGCTGCACGTCGTGCCGGACCACGACGCCGAGATCGCCGCCTACCGTCGGTGGGGCCAGGGCCGGCTCGTCGACGCGGTCGTGCTCGTCAACCTCGTCGTCGACGACCCGCGGCCGGACGTGCTGCGCACGCTCGGCATCCCGACCGTCGTCGTGGGCGGTCCCGAACGCACGCTCGACGGGGTCGCGCACGTGTGGATCGACAACGCGCAGGCGATGCGGGACGCGGTCGGTTACCTCGTGGACCTCGGGCACACGGCGATCGGCCGCGTCTCCGGGCCTGCCGACCTCGCGCACACGCGGTCGCGGACCGACGCGTTCCTCGCCGAGTGCGCGGCCCGCGGCGCGCGCGGCGTTGTCGTCGAGGGCGACTACGCGGAGGCCTCGGGCACGCGCGCGGCCCGCACGCTCCTGGGCCGCAACGACCCGCCGTCGGCACTCGTGTTCGACAACGACGTGATGGCGGTCGCGGGGCTCGGCGTCACGCACGAGCTCGGGCTGTCGGTCCCCGGTGACGTGTCGTTGCTCGCGTGGGACGACTCGGCGCTGTGCCGGCTCGCGCACCCGCCGCTGACGGCGATGAGCCTCGACGTCCACGCGATGGGTGTCCAGGTCGCCGACGCCGTGCTCAACCTGCTCGCGTCGGGCCGGCCGACGACGTCGTCCGCGCCGCTCCCCCGCCTCGTCGCGCGCGGCAGCACCGCCCGCCGCGCGCGCTGACCGCGCCGCGCGCGCCCGGGGCGCGACGGTGTGCGGCGACCACCTGCGCCGACGCCCCGGGGGTGATTGGGTAGGCACATGACTGCGGCCGCACCGTCCCCCGTGCCCGTCGACCACGACACGCTCCGTGCCGTCGCGGCCGGGACGTTCTACGACCCCCACGCGGTGCTCGGCCCGCACGTCGGCGACGGCGCCGTCACGGTCCGGACGCTGCGTCCGCTCGCCGACCGGGTGGTCGTGACCACCGCGGCGGGGAGCGTCGACGCGCAGCACGAGACCGATGGCGTGTGGGTGGCCCTGCTGCCGGGGACGGTCGTGCCGGACTACCGCCTCGAGGTCACGTACGGCGGGCACACCACGACCGTGGACGACCCGTACCGGTTCCTGCCGACCGTGCAGGAGCTCGACAGGCACCTCGTGCGCGAGGGCAGGCACGAGCAGCTCTGGCAGGTGCTGGGCGCCAACGTGCACACCTACCCGGGCCAGCTCGGCGAGGTGCGCGGCACGTCGTTCGCGGTGTGGGCGCCCAACGCCCGCGCGGTGCGCGTGGTCGGCGACTTCAACCACTGGCAGGGCGCGACGCACGCGATGCGCTCGCTCGGCGACAGCGGCATCTGGGAGCTGTTCGTCCCCGGTGTCGAGGCGGGCGCCCGGTACAAGTACGAGATCCTCGGGGCCGACGGCTCGTGGCGCCAGAAGGCGGACCCGCTCGCGAAGGGCACCGAGGTCCCGCCCGCGACGGCCTCGGTGGTCGTCGAGTCGCGCTTCACGTGGTCGGACGACGCGTGGATGACGGCCCGCGCGCAGCGCGACCCGCACACGGGGCCGTTGAGCGTGTACGAGGTGCACCTCGGGTCGTGGCGGCAGGGGCTGTCGTACCGCGACCTGGCGCACCAGCTCACCGAGTACGTCCTCGAGACGGGCTTCACGCACGTCGAGCTGCTGCCCGTGGCGGAGCACCCGTTCGGCGGGTCCTGGGGCTACCAGGTGTCGTCGTACTACGCCCCGACGTCGCGCTTCGGCCACCCCGACGACTTCCGCTACCTCGTGGACTGCCTGCACCGCGCCGGCATCGGCGTGATCCTCGACTGGGTGCCGGCGCACTTCCCGAAGGACGAGTGGGCGCTGGCACAGTTCGACGGCACGGCGCTGTACGAGCACCCGGACCCGCTGCTCGGCGAGCAGCCGGACTGGGGCACGTACGTCTTCAACTTCGGGCGCTCGGAGGTGCGCAACTTCCTGGTCGCCAACGCGACGTACTGGCTCGAGGAGTTCCATGTCGACGCGCTCCGCGTCGACGCCGTCGCGTCCATGCTCTATCTCGACTACTCGCGTCAGCCCGGGCAGTGGCGCCCGAACGTGTACGGCGGCCGCGAGAACCTCGAGGCGATCTCGTTCCTGCAGGAGGCCAACGCGACCGCGTACCGGCGCGCGCCGGGGATCATGATGATCGCCGAGGAGTCGACCGCGTGGCCCGGTGTCACCGCGCCGACGAGCGCGAACGGCCTCGGTTTCGGCCTGAAGTGGAACATGGGGTGGATGAACGACACCCTGCGCTACCTGCAGGAGTCACCGATCAACCGGCGCTACCACCACCACGAGATCACGTTCTCGATGGTGTACGCGTACTCGGAGCACTTCGTCCTGCCCATCAGCCACGACGAGGTCGTCCACGGCAAGGGCTCGTTGTACGGCCGCATGCCGGGCGACCACTGGCAGAAGCTCGCCGGGGTCCGTGCGCTCCTGGCGTACCAGTGGACGCACCCGGGCAAGCAGCTGCTGTTCATGGGCCAGGAGTTCGCGCAGCAGGGCGAGTGGGCCGAGTCACGCTCGCTGGACTGGTTCGCGCTCGACGACGCGTCGCACCGCGGCGTCCAGAGGTGCCTCACCGACCTCAACGCCCTGTACCGAGCGACGCCGGCGCTCTGGCAGCTCGACGAGACGCCCGACGGGTTCGAGTGGCTCGCGTCGGACGAGGCGGACCTCAACCTGCTGGCGTACGTCCGCAAGGGCGTGGACACCCCGCCGGCGGTCGTCGTCGTGAACTTCGCGGGCGTCCCCCACGAGGGCTGGCGCGTGCCGCTGCCGCAGGGCGGGCGGTGGCGCGAGGCGTTCAACTCGGACGCGGAGATCTACGGCGGCTCCGGCGTCGGCAACCTGGGCGCCGTGCAGGCCGAGCCCGTGACGCACTACGCGCGTGCCTGGTCCGCCGGGGTGCGAGTGCCGCCCCTGGGTGCGATCGTCCTCGTCGCGGACGAGGACGCCGGCGACGACGACTGACCGACCGGCCGTCGCGCGTCCGCACGTGCCACGGTCCGCATGGCACGACGCCAGCGCCGCACTCCGCTCGGGGTGCGGCGCTCGCTCGTGCCGGGTGCGCGCGGTGAGAGCGCGTGGTGAACGACGAAAGGCCCACCCCTGTGAGGGGTGGGCCTTTCGTTGAATGGTTGTCCGGCGGCGTCCTACTCTCCCACACCCTGGCGAGTGCAGTACCATCGGCGCTGAAGGGCTTAGCTTC
>JAEYNO010000122.1 GCA_023412515.1 Actinomycetes bacterium | reverse complement strand
CCGCCTGCTCGCGCGCGACGCGGTGCGTGAGCGCGGCGCGCGTGCGCGTGCGGGCCTGCGCGAGGCGCGCGCGCTCCTCGGTGACGTCGGGCACGACGCGCTTGGCGGCGTCCGTGGGCGTCGACGCCCGCAGGTCCGCGACGAGGTCGAGCAGCGGCGCGTCCATGTGGTGACCGATCGCGCTGACCAGCGGCGTGCGGCACGCGGCGGCGGCACGCACGAGCGTCTCGTTGCTGAACGGCAGCAGGTCCTCGAACGACCCGCCGCCGCGCGCGACCACGACGACCTCGACCCGCGGGTCGGCGTCGAGCTCGGCGATCGCCGCGGTCACGGACGGCACCGCCTCGGCGCCCTGCACCGTGACGCGCCGGATCTCGAACTGCACGCCGGGCCAGCGGGCCCGCGCGTTCGAGACGACGTCGTGCTCGGCGTCGCCCTGCTGCGCGCACACCAGCCCGACCACGGCGGGCAGGAACGGCAGCGGGCGCTTGCGCGACTCGTCGAACAGGCCCTCGGCCGCGAGCACGCCCTTGAGGTGCTCGATGCGCGCGAGCAGCTCGCCCAGCCCCACGAGCCGCACGCGGTCGGCGGAGAACCCGAGCGCGCCCTTCTTCACCTGGTACTGCGGCCGCGCGTGCACCACGACGTGCGCGCCGTCGGCGAACCGGTCGCCCAGGCTCATCGCCGCGACCGCGGGCAGCGTGACCGACAGCGACATGTCGAGGTCGGTGTCGCGCAGCGTGAGGAACAGCAGCGAGTTCCAGCGCCGCACGTTGAGCACCTGGCCCTCGACCCACACGGGCGGCATGCGCGCGACGTAGTCCGCGACCTTCGGCGCGAGGTGCCGCACGGGCCACGGACGCTCGGGCGTCGTGTCCGCGGCCTTGAGCGGCAGCGGCAGCGGGGCCGTGGGGGCGGGGGAGTCGTCGGGCACGGCACCAGGGTGCCGCACGTGTGCGACACGGGTCGGGACCGGCGTGGTCGCGGCCCCCGAGCCCGTCCCGCGCGGACCGGTGCGCCCGGCACGGACGGGGGCGTCCCGGTCGCGACGCGCCGGTCACGCGGACGTCCCGTCGCCGGGTCGTGGAGGTCGCGTGAGCGTGGTGGCCGTCACCCGTCCCGCCGGGGGCGCCGCGGGGCGTCCCACCTAGACTGAGGGCGTGAACCCTGCTGCCTCCGGTCCCGACGCGGCCGCCGCGCCTGCCGCGCCCCGCAAGCGCGTGCTGCTGGCGGCCCCCCGCGGGTACTGCGCGGGCGTCGACCGTGCGGTCGTCGCGGTCGAGAAGGCCCTCGAGCACTACGGCGCGCCGGTGTACGTCCGCAAGGAGATCGTGCACAACCGGCACGTCGTCGACACGCTGGCCGCGCGCGGCGCGGTGTTCGTCGACGAGACCGACGCGGTGCCCGAGGGTGCGCGCGTCGTGTTCTCGGCGCACGGGGTGTCGCCCGCGGTCAAGGAGGCCGCCGCGGCCCGCAACCTGCAGACCATCGACGCGACGTGCCCGCTGGTCACCAAGGTCCACAAGGAGGCCGTGCGGTTCGCCGCCGACGACTTCGACATCCTGCTCATCGGTCACGACGGCCACGAGGAGGTCGAGGGCACGCAGGGGCACGCCCCCGAGCACATCCAGGTCGTCAACTCGCCGGCCGACGCCGACCACGTCGTGGTCCGCGACCCCGAGCGGGTCATGTGGATCTCGCAGACCACGCTGTCGGTGGACGAGACGATGGAGACGGTGCGGCGGCTGCGCGAGCGGTTCCCGCACCTGCAGGACCCGCCGAGCGACGACATCTGCTACGCGACGCAGAACCGCCAGGTCGCGGTGAAGAAGCTCGCGCCGTCGTGCGACGTGGTCATCACGGTCGGCTCGGCCAACTCGTCGAACTCGGTGCGCCTCGTCGAGGTCGCCCTCGACGCGGGTGCGCGTGCGTCGTACCGCGTCGACAAGGCCGCCGAGATCGACCCGGCGTGGCTCGAGGGCGCGACGACGGTCGGCGTCACCTCGGGGGCGTCGGTCCCGGAGATCCTGGTGTCGGACGTCCTGGCGCTGCTGGCCGAGCACGGCTTCGGCGAGGTCGAGGAGGTGCGGACCGCGACCGAGGACCTCATGTTCTCGCTGCCGCGCGAGCTGCGCGCCGACCTCAAGGCCGCCGGTGCGCCGACCGGCCGGCCGCGTCCCGAGGGGCGTCGCTCGCTGAGCGTCCAGCCCGTCTGACGGACCGTCCCACCGTCGGGGCCGTGCGGCGCGGGTCGCGCCGTCAGGCGGTCGACGAGCTCTCGCCGACGTCCCGCCGAGCCGCCTCGTCCTGCCACGTGCGCGCGTCGCGTCGTGCCGCGTCGCCGCCGAGCGCGAGGTCCTCGAGCGCGACCACCCGCTCGTCGGCCGACGCGACGAGCTCGGGTGCGCTGAGCGCCGACAGCCGCGGGTTCGCCGGCGCGGGCGTCGCGAGGTCGTCGTCGACGACGTGCAGGTCGGCGAACCGCCGCGCGCTCACCAGCACGCGCGACTCGAGCGACCCGACCGTCTGGTTGTAGGCCCCCGCCGCGGCGTCGATCGCACGCCCGAGCCGCGTGAGGTGCCCGCCCATCGTCGCGAGCCGCCCGTGCAGCTCCTTGCCGAGCGTGAGCACCTGCTGCGCGTTCGCGGCGAGCGCGTCCTGGCGCCACGCGTACGCGACGGTCCGCAGCAGCGTGAGCAGCGTGACGGGCGTCGCCAGCACCACGTTCCGCTCGAACGCGTACTCGACGAGCGTCGGGTCCTGGTCCGCCGCGGCGTGCAGGAACGACTCGGCGGGCACGAACATCACGACGAACTCGGGCGCCGGGGCGAACTGGTCCCAGTACCGCTTGGACGCGAGGTCGTCGACGTGCTTGCGCACGTGCCGCGCGTGCGCCGCGAGCCGCTGCGCGCGCACCGTCTCGTCGTCGGTCTCGGTGGCCTCGAGGAACCCGAGGAACGCGACCTTGGCGTCGACGACCACGTGCTTGCCGCCCGCGAGCCGCACGACCATGTCGGGGCGCAGCAGCCCGTCGTCGGTGCGTACCTGCTCCTGCTCGACGAAGTCGACGTGCGCGAGCATGCCCGCCGCCTCGACGACGCGGCGCAGCTGCACCTCGCCCCAGCGTCCGCGCACCTGCGACGACCGCAGGGCCGTCACGAGCCGCCCGGTCTCGCCGCGCAGCTGCTCGGACGCCGCGCGCATCGCGCGGACCTGCTCGCCGAGCGCCGCGTTGCCCTCCGCCCGTGCGCGCTCGGCGGCCGCGATCTCGGCCCGCACCTGGTCGAGCGTGCGCCCCAGCGGCTCGACCATCGCCCGCACGGCCTCGTCGGCGGCCTGCATCGCGTCGAGGTAGCCG
>JAEYNO010000049.1 GCA_023412515.1 Actinomycetes bacterium | reverse complement strand
GAGCGGACCTGGTCGAGGACGGCCGCGAACTCGCGCGACGTCGTGGACACGCCCGGTCCCGGCGCGGGCGGGGGCGGGCCGTCGGGGCCGTCGGCCGCGTCGGCCGCGTCGAGCAGGTCGTCGATGCCGCGCGCGGGCGCGGGCGCGGCGGGCCGGTGCGCGAACGCCCGCACGGGGCGGTCGTCCTCGTCGGGCACGTCGACGGTCATCTCGTAGCGTTCCTTGGCGAAGAACCCGGCGAACCCGCCCGAGCGGATGCGCTCGGCGCTGACGATCCGCGCGCCCGGGCCCAGGTGCTCGCGCACCTGCGTGACGAGCTCGTCGAGGTCGGGGCCCTCAAGCAGCAATCGCGTGGTCACCGTTCACCACCCCGACCGTGTCGACCTGGACGCCCGCGGCCGTGACCTCGGAGTACGAGAGCACGGGCAGCCGCGGGTCGGCGAGCGCGACGAGCCGGCGCAGCGCCGGGCGGATCGCGGGCGAGCACGCGAGCACGACCCCGCGCCCCTCGGCCTCGGCGCGGCCGACGGCGGCGCGCAGCTGCGCGAGCACGGTGTCGAGGCGCTGCGGGTCGACCAGCAGCTGGCTGCCCTGGTCGCCGGGCCGCAGGTTCTCGGCGAGCTGGTGCTCGAGCACGGGCTCGAGCGTGAGCACGCGCAGCGCACCCTCCTGCACGTAGGGCGCGGCGAGCGCGGGGCCGAGCGCCGAGCGCGCGGCCTCGACCAGGCCCTCGGGGTCGGTCGAGACGCGGGCCCGCAGCGTGAGGGCCTCGTAGATGCGCCCGAGGTCGCGGATCGGCACCTGCTCGACGAGCAGGCCCTGCAGCACGCGCTGCACCTCGCCCAGCGAGAGCAGCGCGGGCACGAGCTCCTCGACGACCGACGGGTTGACCTGCTTGACGCCCTCGGTGAGGACGCGCACGTCCTCGCGCCCGAGCAGGCGCGCGGCGTGGTCGTGCACGAGCGCCGACAGGTGCGTGACGAGCACGGACACGCGGTCGACGACGGTCGCGCCGGAGATCTCGGCGGCGTGCCGCAGCTCGGCGGGCACCCACTTGCCGGGCAGCCCGAACACCGGCTCGGACACCGCGGTGCCGGGCAGCGCGGCGAGGTCGTCGCCCAGCGCGAGCACGCGCCCGGGGGGCGCCTGGCCGCGGCCGACCTCGACGCCCGCGACGCGCACGACGTACGTGGACGGCGGCAGGTCGACGCTGTCGCGCGTGCGCACGGGCGGCACGACGATGCCCAGGTCGAGCGCGACCTTATGGCGCAGCGCCCGCACGCGCGCGAGCAGGTCCTGGTCCGGGCCGGTGCCGACGAGGTCGACGAGGTCGGGCGCGAGCAGGATCTCGAGCGTGTGCACGCGCATCTGCTCGATGAGCTGCTCGGGCGTCTCGGCGGACGGCGCGGCGACCTCGGCGACGGCGGGCTCGGCCGCGGCGGCGGCCTCGGCCTTCTCGCGCGCGCCGATGCGCTGACCGGCGACCAGCAGCGCTCCCCCGACGGCGAGGAAGGGCAGCTTGGGCATGCCGGGCAGCAGCGCGAGCGCGACCGCCGCGCCGCCCGCGACGAGCAGCGCCGTGCGGGACTGCGTGAGCTGCGACGCGGCCGCGGTGCCCATGTCGCCCTCGGCGGTCGCGCGCGTGACGACGATGCCCGTGGACACCGACAGCAGCAGCGCGGGGATCTGCGTGACCAGGCCGTCGCCGACGGTCAGCAGGCTGAACCGCTCGATGGCCTCGCCCGCGGACATGCCCATCTGCATCATGCCGATCGCGAACCCGCCGACCAGGTTGATGACCGTGATGACGATGCCCGCGATCGCGTCGCCCTTGACGAACTTCGACCCGCCGTCCATCGCGCCGTAGAAGTCGGCCTCGGCGGACACCTCGGCGCGGCGCCGGCGCGCGGTGTCCTCGTCGATGAGCCCCGAGTTGAGGTCGGCGTCGATGGCCATCTGCTTGCCGGGCATCGCGTCGAGCGTGAAGCGCGCCCCGACCTCGGCGACGCGGCCCGCGCCGTTGGTGATGACGACGAACTGGATGACCACGAGGATGAGGAAGATCACGAGGCCGATGACGAGCGAGCCGCCCACGACGAAGTGCCCGAACGCGTCGATCACCTCGCCCGCGAAGCCCTGGCCCAGCACGAGGCGCGTCGAGGCGACGTTGAGCCCGAGGCGGAACAGCGTGAACACGAGGATCAGCGACGGGAACACCGAGAAGTCGAGCGGCTTCTGCACGTACATGCTGGTCAGCAGGATCACGAGCGACGCCGTGATGTTGACGACGATGAGCACGTCGAGCATCGCCGGGGGCAGCGGCACGACGAGCAGCAGCACGATGCCGACGACGCCGACGGGCACCGCGAAGCGGGCGACGGAACGGTTCTGCACGGGTCAGCTCCTGGGGGCGGCGCCGGCGCGCGGGCGCCGGGCTCGGGGCGGGGTCGGGGTGTCGGTCGGCAGCGTGGGGCCGCCGGGCAGGCGGTGCTGGCCGAGGCTCGCGCCGCGGCGGCGCAGCGCCATGACGAACGCGAGGACGCGTGCGACGGCGGTGAACAGGTGCTCGGGGATCTCCTGGCCGACGTCGCACGCCGCGTGCAGCGCGCGCGCCAGCGGCACGTCCTCGACGAGCGGCACGCGGTGCTCGCCGGCGAGCTCGCGGATGCGCGCGGCCACGGCGCCGGCGCCCTTGGCGACGACGCGCGGCGCGCCCGTGCCGGGCTCGTACCGCAGCGCGACCGCGACGTGCGTGGGGTTGACCATGACGACGTCGGCGGTCGCGACCTCGGCCATCATGCGGTTGCGGCTCATCCGCATCTGCCGCGAGCGGATCTGGCCCTTGACCAGCGGGTCGCCCTCGGTGCGCTTGTTCTCCTCCTTGACCTCCTGCTTGGTCATGCGCGTCGACTTGCGGTTGCGCCGCAGCACGACGACCAGGTCGACGACGGCCAGCGCGACACCCACCGCGATCCCGCCGCGCAGCAGACCCGCCGCGCCGTCGCCCGCGGCGCCGAGCACGGCCGCGAGCGGCAGCGTCCCGGACGCCATGAGCGTCGGCACCATCGTCTGGACGCCCGCGTAGAGCACGGCCGCGACCGCGAGGGTCTTGAGGAGGGTCTTGACGCCCTGCCACAGCGCCTGCGGGCCGACGAACTTCTTGGCGGCGGCCGCGGGCTTGAGGTGGTCGAGCTTGGGCTTCATGCTGCGGAAGCTCACGCCGCCCTGCGCGACCGCGACGACGATCGTCGCGACCACGAGCACGGCGAACATCGGGCCGAGCGTGCTGCCTGCGGACCGCAGCGACTGCCGCAGGAGCTCGACGGCCTGCGCCGGGTCGGCGCTCGCGGCGACGGCCCGGACCTGCGTCATCTGCTCGAGCGCGGCACCCCGCGCGCGGCCGAGCACACCGGGCAGCATGAGCGCCGCGGCGCCGAGGCCGACCCACGCCGTGAGGTCCTGCGAGCGTCCGAGCTGGCCCTTGCGGCGGACGTCCTTGAGCCGCTGCGGCGTGGCCTTCTCGGTGCGCTCGCCGCCCCCGCCGCCGCTCACCGCAGCACCGCCGGCACGTCGGTCGCGGTGCGCTCGGCGAGCGCGCCGAGCAGGTCGGGCAGCGCGAGCAGCGCGAAGCCGCACAGCGTGAGCGTCAGCAGGATCTTCAGGGGGAACCCGAGCGCGAACGCGTTGAGCGCGGGCGACACGCGCGTGAGCAGCCCGAGGCCGACGTCGGCGAGGAACAGCACGACGAGCAGCGGGCCGGCGATCTGCAGCGCGGACACGAACAGCGACGTGATGCCGTCGGCCACGCCCTGCGCGAACCCGGCGGCCGAGAACATGGTGCCGAGCGGCAGCACGTCGAACGTGCGCAGCAGGCCCGCGACGACCATCTGGTACCCGTCGGACGCGAACAGCAGCACGACCGCGAGCAGCTGGTAGAGCCGCGAGAACTGCGCGCCGCTGGTCATGCTCATGGGGTCGAACGCCGTCGCGATCTGGAACCCGCCGAACAGGTCGACGAGCGACCCGGCGGACTGCACCGCGGCGAACACCAGGTAGACGAGGAACCCGGTGCCCGCACCGACGACCGCCTGCAGCACGAGGGCGCCGACGAACGCGCCCGTGCCCGTCGACTCGACCTGGTCGAGCCGCGGCGCGACCGCGAGCGCGAGGCCCGTGCCGAGCGCGACCTTGACCGGCCCGGGCACGCCGCGCTGCGCGAACGGCGGCGCGACCACGAGGAACGCGATCATGCGCACGGCCGCGAGCAGCGTGGTCTCGACCGCGGCGATCGGCAGCGTGACGGCGACGGGGTCCATCGGGGCGCGCTCACCCGCCCAGCAGCGACGGGATGCGCGCGTACAGCTCGTGCGTGAACGTCACGAGCTCGGTGATCATCCAGTGCCCCGCGATCAGCAGCGCCGCAGCCGCGGCCACGGCCTTGGGCACGAACGACAGCGTGACCTCCTGGATCTGGGTCACCGACTGCACGAGCGACACCGCGAACCCCACCACGAGCGCGGTGACGAGCACGGGTGCGGCGAGCTTGGCGGCCAGCACGAGGGAGTCGAGCGCGATGTCGAGGACGGCGTTGGTGTCCACTAGCCGCCCCCGGTGTACGAGCCCACGAGCGCGGTGACGATCAGCCCCCAGCCGTCGACGAGCACGAACAGCAGGAGCTTGAACGGCAGCGACACCATGATCGGCGGCAGCATCATCATGCCCATCGCCATGAGCGCGGACGACACGACGAGGTCGATCACGAGGAACGGCACGAACACGACGAAGCCGATGATGAACGCCGCGCGCAGCTCGGACAGCAGGAACGCGGGCGCGAGCACCGTGAACTGCACGTCGGCCGGGGTCTCGGGGTTGGGCCGGTCGGCGGCGCGCGTGAGCAGCGCGATGTCCTGCTCGCGCGTGTGGGACAGCATGAACTCGCGCAGCGGCTGCTGCCCGGCCTCGACGGCCTGCGTGAACGTGAGGCTGCCGTCGAGGTAGGGCTGCACGCCCGCGTCGTTGACGCCGCTGACGACCGGCGCCATGACGAACAGCGACAGGAACAGCGCGAGACCCGCGAGCACCTGGTTGGGCGGCACGCCCTGCAGGCCGAGCGCGTTGCGGGTGAGGGACAGCACCACGAGGATCTTGGTGAAGCTCGTGGTCAGCAGGATCAGCGACGGCGCGACCGACAGCAGCGTGATGCCGAGCAGCACGACGATCGACCCGCTGGGCGTGCCGTTGATGCCGTTGACCTGCACCGTGACCTCGCCCACGCCGGGCGCCTCGGGCGCGGTCGGCGCCGCGGGCGGCGTGGGGCCGGTCGCGGCGTGCGACGGCGCCGCGAGCGCGAGGCCCGTGCCGAGCGCGCCCTTGACCGGCCCGGGCACGCCGCGCTGCGCGACCGGCGGCGCGACCACGAGGAACGCGATCATGCGCACGGCCGCG
>JAEYNO010000439.1 GCA_023412515.1 Actinomycetes bacterium | reverse complement strand
GTCGTGCCCGGGTCGGGCGCGGGGGTCGCGTCCTGGCCGCCGCCGTCCTCGGCGAGCAGCTCCTCGACGAGCGAGCGGAGCACCGAGCCGTCGGCGAGGCCGAGCACGCGCGCGGCGACGCGACCCTGGCGGTCGAGCAGGACGGTCGTGGGGACCGCGCTGACGGGCACGACGCCCTGCAGCGCGGCGACGGCGGCGCCGCTGGTGTCGTCGAGCGACGGGTACGGCACGGCGAGCTCGCGCTGGAACGCCTGCGCGGTGCCGGCGGCGTCGCGGCTGTTGATGCCCAGCACGTGCAGCCCCTGGTCGGCGTAGTCGGTCGCGACGGCGGCGAGGTCGGGCGCCTCGGCACGGCACGGCGGGCACGCGGCGTACCAGGTGTTGAGGAGCACGACGTCGCCGCGCAGCTGCGCGAGGTCGTGCGCGCCGCCCTCGTAGTCGGTGCCGGTGATGTCGACGGGCCCGACGCGGTCGGCGGGTGCCCACGTCGTGGTCGACCCGTCGCCGGACTGGTACCCCTGGTCGACGACGTCGTCGGGCGTGCCGGACCCGTCGCCGGCGGCGCAGCCGGCGAGCACGACGGCGAGCGCGGCCGCGGCGGCGAGCACGCGCGCGGCCCGGCCGGTGCGGGAGCGGCGGCCGGCGATCGAGGGACGGACGGTGCGCACGTCAGGCCCCGGGGACCTGCGACGCCCCGGGCAGCAGCGCCGCGGCGGGCTCGCCGTAGCCGACGCCCACGAGCGTGTCGTCCTCGAAGCGCAGGCTCGTGAGGGACGCGAGCGAGCACTGCCGCTTGCGCGGGTCGTGCCACAGACGGCGGTTCTCGAGCGCGAGCCGCGTGACCCAGATGGGCAGCTGGTGGCTGACGAGCACGGCCTCGTGCCCGCGGGCCGCGGCACGCGCGGCGTCGACGGCCGCGAGCATGCGGTCGACCTGCTCGACGTAGGGCTCGCCCCACGACGGCCGGAACGGGTTGCGCAGGTAGGGCCAGTGCGCGGGGTGGCGCAGCGAGCCGTCGCCGACCCCGAACCGCAGGCCCTGGAAGTGGTTCTCGGCCTCGATGAGGCGCTCGTCGGTGCCGAGCGCGACGCCGAACGCCTCGGCGATCGGGGTCGCGGTCTCCTGAGCGCGCTGCAGCGGCGAGGCGGTCACCACCACGACGTCGCGGCGCGGTGCGCCCTCGTCGCCCGCGAGCGTGCGCGCGACGAGCTCGGCCATCTGCTGCCCGCGCTCGGAGAGCCGGTAGCCGGGCAGGCGGCCGTAGAGCAGGCCCGTGGGGTTGTGGACCTCACCGTGGCGCAGCAGGTGGACCGTCGTGGTGACCATGCGCACAGTCTCGCAAAGTCTGCTGTGTGCCCGGCGCCGGGACGTGGGCCCTCAGGCGCTCGCGGCGGTGACGTCGCTCACGTCGGCCTGGTCGCGCGCGCGCTCGCACGCGGGCGTGCGCAGGTGGTCGACGACGACCTGCATCGCGGTGCCGAGCGCCGCGAGCTGCGCGTCGTCGAGCACGTCGACGAGGTGCCGTCGCACGGACTCGACGTGGCCCGGCGCGGCGGCGACGAGCACGCGCCAGCCGTGGTCGGTGAGGACGCACGCGACGCCGCGCGCGTCGCCCGGGACGGGTTCGCGGCGCACGACGCCCGCGCGCTCCATGCGCGCGACGGTGTGCGTGAGGCGGCTGCGGGAGTGCGCGAGGTCGTCGGCGAGCTCGGACATGCGCAGCGCGCGCCTGGGGGCCTCGGAGAGCCGCACGAGGACCTCGTACTCCCCCAGCGACAGGCCGCTGTCGCAGTCGAGCTCGCGTGCGAGGACGTCGAGCAGGAGGGCGGTGCCGTCGCGGAACGCGCGCCAGTGCTCCTGCTGCTCCGCGGTGAGCCAGCGCACGTCGTCGGTCGGCGCGGCGTCGGTCACGGCAGGCTCCTCACGGTCGGGGGGTTGCGGCTCGCATCCCACTGTAGTAGAAATATCAACCACCGCATACTTGTTGTGTCAACGATTCTCGTCGATCCCCTCGGAGGAACCCATGACCTCGCTCCCCGCCGGCCTCACCACCGGTACCTGGAACATCGACCCCTCGCACACCGAGGCGTCCTTCACGGTCCGCCACGCCGGCATCTCGAAGGTCCGCGGCACCGTCGCGGTCACCGGTGGCACCCTCACCGTCGGCGAGGACCTCGAGTCCTCCGCCGTCTCGGTGACCCTCGACCCGTCGACCGTCACGACCGGTGACGCGAACCGCGACGGCCACCTCAAGGGCAACGACTTCTTCGACGTCGAGGTCTTCGGCGAGTGGACCTTCGTGTCGAAGGCCGTCCGCGAGGCCGGCTCGGCCTACGTCGTCGTCGGCGACCTGACGATCCACGGCGTGACGCGCGAGGTCGAGCTCGAGACCGAGTTCAACGGCACCGCCGTCGACCCGTTCGGCAACACGCGCGCCGGGTTCGAGGCCACCGTGACGATCTCCCGCAAGGAGTTCGGCCTCACGTGGAACGCCGCGCTCGAGGCCGGCGGCGTGCTCGTCGCCGACAAGGTGCGCATCGACCTCGACGTCTCGGCCATCAAGGCCTGACGCACCGCAGCACCGTCCCG
>JAEYNO010000425.1 GCA_023412515.1 Actinomycetes bacterium | reverse complement strand
TCGTGCGGGACGCGGGCGCGCGCGAGCACGCGCCCGCCCAGGCCGACGAGCGCGCCGTGCGTCGCGTCGAGCTCGGGGTGGAGCGTGAGCACGCGGGTCGCGTCCGTCGCGTGCACGCGCGGGCTCGGGCGGCCGACGCCCCCCGACGGCGCGGGCAGGTCCTCCGTGACGACCCCTGCGCGCACCAGCTCGGCGACCAGGGCGCGCACGGTCGAGCGGTGCAGGCCGGTCTCGCGCGTGAGGTCGGCGCGCGTGCTGCCGTCGCGCAGGTGCACGGCCTGCAGCACGGCGGCGAGGTTGCGTCGGCGCAGGTCGTCGCGGTCGCTGCCGGACGGGTCGGGCGCGCCCCCGGCGGGGTGCGCGGGCGACGTCGGCGGGCGGGGGGGCATCGCGTCCGATCGTAGGTCGCGGTCCGGCGGGCGGGTCGTGGCCGGGCGGGTCTTGTGGGGCGGTCGTCGGCCTCCCTAATATGTTTTGCATGACAACAAATCACCGGGACGAGTACGTCGCGGTGCTCGCCGCCCAGCACGACGACGTGCGCGACCAGTTCGCGGGCGACTGGATCCGGTACCGCGTCTCGCCCGCGCTGCAGAGGCTCTCGTGGGAGACGCAGTCCGCCTGCGCCCGCATCAGCCGGATCTACTACGACGACCCCGACGAGGCCCGCCGCCTGTTCCGCGAGCTCGTGCCCGGCGCCGGCGACGGCATCGACCTGCGCCCCCCGTTCGCGCTCGACTACGGCGTGGGCCTGAGCATCGGCGACCGCACCTTCATCAACAAGGACTTCCTCGTCACCGGCGGCGGGCGCATCACGATCGGCGCCGACTGCCTCATCGGCCCCCGGTGCAGCATCTACACGCCCAACCACGCCGAGGGTCGCGTGCGGCGCCTCGAGGGCTGGGAGCGCGTCAGCCCCGTCACCATCGGCGACAACGTGTGGATCGGCGGATCCGTGACGATCCTTCCCGGCGTCACCATCGGCTCCGACGCGATCATCGGCGCCGGGTCCGTCGTGACGCGCGACGTCCCGCCCGGCGTCGTCGCCGTCGGCAACCCGTGCCGCGTGCTGCGCCCCATCACGGAGGACGACGAGCTCGCGCGCACCGCCGAGGTGCCGGCGTGAGCTGCCACGAGTGCGCCGCGACCGGCGGCGCCCCGCGCCCCGCGACCGCCGTGTGCTCCGGCTGCGGCGCCGGCACCTGCCCCGAGCACACGCACGAGACCGTCGACGTCGTGCGCGTCAGCAGCGTCGGCAACCCCGTCGAGCACCGCCGGCGTCGGCTGACGTGCACGGCGTGCTCCGGACGCTGACGAGGTTCGGACCCGCGGCCGGGCGCGCCTGACCGGACGACGTCGCGCGCGGCTCCTCGGCGAGCGGGCAGGGCCCGAGCGTCACCGGGTGCGTCGAGCCCTCAAGGTTCCATCTCGATTACCGATATGGAGAGAGGCGGAACGTATCGACTGTCGAGATGGGGCGCGGATGGACACGGACGTGCAGGAGAAGGTCACCGGGCGGCGCATCGGCCCCGCCGTGGCGGTCGGCGTGGCGACCGTCGGTGCGTGGATGGCGATCGTCTACGGGCTCGCGACGGCAGTCATGGGCTGGGGCGCGGTGCAGGTGCCCGTGAGGCTCGGCCCGGACGCCCCCGCGTCCTCGGTCCAGGTCGTGCCGTGCGTCACGGGCTGGCCCGCCGACGGCGGCGCCGGGTGCGGACCCGCCGCGGCCGCCGACGAGTGGCCCCGGGGCGAGCCGCTGCCGGTCCGGCACCTCGACGGCCCGATCGCCGAGGCGACCGACGCCGGGAAGCTCACCGCGCTGCTCGCGACCGTGCCGGGTTGGGGCGGCCTCGTCGCCGCGGGGGCCGTCGTCCTCGTGCTCGTCCCCGTGCTGCGCAGCACCGCCGCGGGCGACCCGTTCGCACGCGGCAACGCCCGCCGCCTCGCGGTCGCCGCCGCCGTGGTCGTCGGCGCGTGGGTCGTCGTCACCGTCGGGCCGTACGTCGCCGCGCACGACGTCGTCGCGATCGTCGAGGCCGCGCCACGGCTCACCGAGGCCGGTGCGTCGCGCGAGTTCCCGATGCCGGCGGGCTGGCTCGTGCCCGAGCTGCGCATCACCTGGTGGCCGCTGCTGCCCGCGCTGCTGCTCGCCGCGCTCGCGGGCGCCACCCGCACGGGCACGCGCGTCGTCGCCGACACGACGGGGCTCGTGTGAGCGAGGACGACCCGCAGCCGCACCGCGTCGTCAGCCGCCTCGGCGCGCTGCTGGAGGACCGCGGCATGACGCTCGTCCAGCTCGCCGCGCTCACCGGCGTGACGGTCGCGAACCTCTCGGTGCTGAAGAACGGCCGTGCCCGCGCGATCCGGTTCTCGACCCTCGCCGCCGTGTGCGACGCGCTCGGCTGCCGCCCCGGAGACCTGCTGGACATCGACCCTCCGGTCCCGCCGTCGGGCGGCTGACGGACCTCAGCGTGGGCGGACCGCGGCGTGCGCCTCGCGGCCGCGCACGCTGCCCTGCCGCAGCACGCGGTCCGGCGCCGGGGGTGCGGGCCACAGTGCGAGCTCGAACCGGTCGATCAGCGGCTCGTGGGCCATGACGACGCCGTCGTACGCCTCGTCGACGCCCGTGCCGCTCCACCGCACGCGGTAGGTCCCGGGCGCCAGCTCGACCGTCGCGACGACGTCGCCCATGAGCCCCGCGACGGTCACCTCGCGCCCGGCGGGCACGAACGTGGCCTCCACGACGTCCTGCCACGCGTCGTCGAGCGGAGGTGCGGCGTCGTGCAGCACGACCCGCAGCCCGACGTGGCCGGTGTGCGTACCGCACACGAGCACCAACGCGCCCGGGTCGCCCGCCCCGAGCAGCCCGTTCGCCTGGCCGGCGAACGCGACGTCGTACCGCGGGGCCGACGGGCCCGAGCAGACGTGCACCTGGCGGTGGCTGATGCTGACCCGGTCCTCGAGCACCACGCGTCCCGTCACCCGCCCAGCGTGGCAGACTCGGTGGGTCGTGCCCGCGTGAACGGGCCGGCAGGTCCGCGGCGAGCCGCACAGCGTGGGCCGACCGTCTCCGTGCGAGGCGGCCCCGACGTCAGGCGTCGGCGACACTGGACGGCAGCAACCGAGTTTTCCGTCGAGGAGTCGTCATGCCCCAGGCCACCGTCCGTTGGTTCGACACCGAGCGAGGCTTCGGCTTCCTCGCGCTCGAGGACGAGGGCGACGACCTGTTCGTCCACGCGTCCGAGATCGTCGGCGACTCCTCGCGCGGTCTGCGCGAGGGGCAGACCGTCGAGTACGAGCTCGGCGAGGGCGACCGCGGCCCCGTCGCCCGCAAGGTCCGCGTCACGGGCGACGTCCCCGCCGACGCGTCGCTCGGACGGCTCGGCACCGTGAGCTGGTACGAGCCCACCAAGGGCTACGGCTTCGTCACGCCCGACGGCGACGGCGCCGAGATCTTCCTGCACTCGTCCGCGATCGTCGGTGGCGGGGTCGTCACCGAGGGTCAGCGCGTCGCGTTCCTCGTCGTCCCCGGCGAGAAGGGCCCGCAGGCCGACCACCTGCTGCCGCTCGGCCCCGACGCCGCATCCGCCGGCGCCGGCGGCGCGAACAAGGACGACGGCGCCGACGGCACCGTCACGTTCTACGACGCCGACAAGGGCTTCGGCTTCGCGACGGTCGACGACGGCAGCGAGGACGTGTTCGTGCACGCCCGCACGCTGCAGGGCGTCACCGAGCTCGCCGAGGGCGACCGCATCAGCTTCACCGTCGTCGCGGGCGAACGCGGCCCGCAGGCCACCGACGTGCGCCTCGTGGGCGGGACGCGCCCGCGCCGGTCGTCCGCCCCCGCGGGTCGCGGCCAGGACCGCGGGCGCTCGGGCGGGTTCGACCGCGGG
>JAEYNO010000411.1 GCA_023412515.1 Actinomycetes bacterium | reverse complement strand
GTGGTGGCCCCGGCCCCCACCGCGGCGGCGGGGGCGTGCGGCCCGCGCCGCGCTTCGTCGTCGTCGACGAGCTCGCGCAGGCCGACCTGCTGCCCGCGATCGTCTTCATCTTCTCGCGCGCCGGGTGCGAGTCCGCCGTCGAGCAGTGCCTGCGCGCCGGTGTCCGGCTCACGAACCCGCGCGAGCAGTCCGAGATCCGTCGCCTCGTCGAGGAGCGCTGCGCGGCGATCCCCCCGGAGGACCTCGCGGTGCTGGGGTACGACCGGTTCGTCGAGGCCGCCGTGCGCGGCGTCGCGGCGCACCACGCCGGGATGCTGCCGCTGTTCAAGGAGACCGTCGAGGACCTGTTCTCGCGCGGCTGGGTCAAGGTCGTGTTCGCGACCGAGACGCTCGCGCTCGGCATCAACATGCCCGCGCGCTCGGTCGTGCTCGAGAAGCTCGTCAAGTGGGACGGCAGCGCGCACGTCGACATCACGCCGGGGGAGTACACGCAGCTCACGGGGCGCGCCGGCCGCCGGGGCATCGACACCGAGGGGCACGCGGTCGTCGTCGCGCACGCGGGGCTCGACCCCGTGCAGCTCGCGGGTCTGGCCTCGCGCCGCCTGTACCCGCTGCGCTCGTCGTTCCGGCCCACCTACAACATGTCCGTCAACCTCGTCGCGCAGGTCGGCCGCGAGCGGGCGCGCGAGGTGCTCGAGACCTCGTTCGCGCAGTTCCAGGCAGACCGCGGCGTCGTGGGGCTCGCGCGGCAGGCGCAGACCCACGCCGAGGCCCTCGAGGGGTACGCCGAGGCCATGTCGTGCCACCTCGGGGACTTCGCGCAGTACATGGCGCTGCGACGTGCGATCACCGACCGTGAGCGCGGCCTGGCCAAGGACGCCGCCGCGGCGCGCCGCGCGGACGTCGCGCGCACGCTCGAGGGCCTGAAGGTCGGCGACGTCGTCGAGATCCCGGTGGGCAAGCGCGCGCAGCACGCGGTCGTGGTGGACCCGGGCGGACCGGGCGGGTTCGACGGTCCGCGGCCCACGGTGCTGACGACGGACCGCCAGGTCCGCCGCCTCACGGTGGCCGACGTCGGCACGGGCCTGCGGACGGTCGGCCGGCTCAAGGTGCCGGGCGGCTTCCAGGTCCGGGTGCCCGCCGCGCGGCGCGACCTCGCGGCACGCCTGCGGGCGCGGCTCGACGAGCTCGACGTGACCCCGTCGGGGCGTCCCGGGGGTCGTCGTGACCGGGCGCGGACCGCCGCCGCGGAGGACGCCGCGCTGGAGGCGCTGCGTCGCGAGCTGCGGGCGCACCCGTGCCACCGCTGCCCGGACCGCGAGGACCACGCGCGGTGGGCCGAGCGGTGGGAGCGGCTGCGCGACGAGCACGCCGCGCTCGTGCGGCGCATCGCGGGCCGCACCGGCTCGATCGCGGCGGTGTTCGACCGCACGTGCGACGTGCTGCGCAGGCTCGGCTACCTCGAGCTCGACGACGACAGGCTCGTCGTGACGCCGGACGGGCAGTGGCTGCGCCGGCTGTACGCCGAGAACGACCTCGTGCTCGCCGAGTGCCTGCGGCAGGGCGTGTGGGACGAGCTCGACGCGCCGGGCCTCGCCGCCGCGGTGTCGACGCTCGTGTACCGCTCACGGCGGGACGACGACACCGGGGCGCACGTCCCGGGCGGGCCGGACGGGCGCCTCGGGCGCGCGCTCGACGCCGCGGTGCGCGCGTGGTCCCAGCTCGAGGACCTCGAGCACGCGGCGCGGCTCGAGACGATCCAGCCGCTCGACCTGGGCCTGGTCGAGCCGATCCACCGGTGGGCGGCGGGCCGCAGCCTCGACGCCGTGCTGCGGGGGTCGGACCTCGCGGCCGGGGACTTCGTGCGGTGGTGCAAGCAGGTCATCGACGTGCTCGACCAGGTCGCGGGGGCCGCACCGACCGCGCGGCTGCGGACGACGGCGGAACGTGCGGTGCTCGCGCTCCGGCGCGGCGTCGTCGCGTACTCGGCGGTCTGACGGCGGTCGGACGAGCGTCGCTGAGGCGCAGGTCACGGCCCCCGGGAGGCGGTCTCGGGCCGCGCTGCGGCGCGGCGGGCCCTATCGTGTCGGGTTGTGAGCTCGACCCTGTACCGGCACGGCGTCGTGCACTCGCCGGCCGACCCGTTCGCCGAGGCCCTGCTCGTCGAGGACGGCACCGTCGCCTGGATGGGCTCGGACGACACCGCGGACGGCCTGGTCGCCGGTGTCGACGAGGTCGTCGAGCTCGACGGGGCGCTGGTGGCGCCCGCGTTCGTCGACGCGCACGTCCACCTGCTCGAGACGGCCCTGGCGAGCGCCGGCCTCGACCTGACGGCGGAGAACGGCGTGCGCGGCCTGGGCGACGTGCTCGACGCCGTGGCCCGCGTCGCGGCCGCACGCGCAGCGGGGGACCGGCGTCCCGTGCACGGCACGGGGTGGGACGAGGGGACGTGGCCCGAAGGCCGCCCACCGACCGCCGCGGAGCTGGACGCCGCCGGGCAGGGGCTGCCGGTGTACCTGGCGCGCGTCGACGTGCACTCGGCGGTCGTGTCCAGCGCGCTGGCGGAGCTCGCGGGGCTGCGCGGCCTGCCGGGCTGGTCGGACGACGGCCGCGTCGTGGG
>JAEYNO010000400.1 GCA_023412515.1 Actinomycetes bacterium | reverse complement strand
ACCGGCGGCAGCGCGCGCGGCGCCTGCGCCGAGCGCTGCTCGGCCACCGGCGCGAACGGCTGCACGTCCCCCACGCACCGCGTGCCCTCGGCGGGCAGCTCGACCGCGACGAGGTACCGGTCGATCGCACTGGTCGCGCACCGCGACGTGCCGTACGCCGTGTGCCCCCAGCTGTCGGACGACAGCAGGCGGCTGCGCGGCAGGACCGCGGCCGCCGCGACGGCCCCCTCGTACGCGGTCGCCGGGTCCCACAGGTTGCCGACGACCAGGACGGGCGCGGACGTGCGGGCGTCGAACCGCCCGGTCCACGCGTCGTCGTCGCGCGCGGTCCACGCGCGCGACGCGCACTGCGGCGACGACCACGTCCAGGACGGGCCGAACCCGGGCGCGACCGCGTCCTGGCGCGCCGACGCGGCGACCCAGTCCTCGGGGCGGCGCGGGTTGAGCGAGTCGGTGCACAGGACGGCCGAGAACGCCTCGAGCGCGTTGCCGTACGGGAAGCCGAGACCGAACGCGTCGGCGCGCGCGGCCCGCGCCGCATCCCGCTCCGCAGCGGCGTCCTGCTGGGTCCGCTCGAAGCCGAGCAGCGCCGCGAGCGCCTCCACCCGCTGCTGCGCGTTGTCGGGCGTCTCGGGCTGCAGCAGCCACCACAGCGCCCACACCACGGTGTCGACCGCGTCGTACCCGCTCGGGGCGTACAGCAGGGACAGCACGGTGCCGACCGCGTCGTCCCAGTCGAACGTGCCCAGCGGAGCGCCGGTCGCGGGGTCGGTGAGCTCGACGCCACCGGCGCGCATGCCGGCCTCGACGTCCGCCCACACGGTCCGCGGGTCACCCAGGCCCGCCGTCCGGCACAGCGCCGGCCCCGCCTGCGCGCAGCGGTCCAGGACCTCCTGGGCCGCGCGCCAGGCCGCCTGGCCGGACGCGAGGCGCTCCGTCACGGGCACGGCCGCCGTGCGTCGCGTCCCCGCCCACGCGACGGGGTCGAGGACGCCGTCGATCGCGACCGCACGCACCCGGTCCGGGAACATGTTGACGTAGACCTGGCCGAGGTAGCTGCCGTACGAGAAGCCGAGGAACGTCAGCCGGTCGTCGCCGAGCGCTCGCCGCACGACGTCCATGTCGCGCGCGACCTGCGCGGTCGACATCGACGCGCTCAGCGGGGCACCGGTCGTCGAGCACGCCTCGCCGAGCGCGCGCGCCGACGCGACGAACGCCGCGGTCTGCGCGTCCCCCTGCGGGAAGCGGACGTTCATGCCCGCGAGCGCGGCACCCTGCTCACCGACGTCCCGGAAGCATCGCACGTTGGCCGAGTAGTTGGTGCCGCGCGGGTCGATGCCGACGACGTCGAAGCGCGCCAGCAGCTCGGGCGAGAGGAACGCCGAGGCGAAGGCGGCCATCTCGACGCCCGAGCCCCCGGGGCCGCCGGGGTTGACGAAGAGCGTCCCGATGCGCTGCGCCGGGTCGGTGGCCCGCACGCGCAGCATCGCCACCTCGGTGGTGCCGCGGCGGGGCTGGTCGTAGTCGAGCGGCAGCTCGACCGTGCCGCACTCGGTGCCGGCACCGAACAGCGACGTGCAGTCGAACCAGCCCGGGTCGGGTGCCGGCACGCGGTCGACGCGTGCCGCCTCGGCCCGGCTCGTGCGGTCGTGCCCCGGCGCGTGCCCCGGTCCGCCCGGGCCGTGCGCGGCCGCCGACGTCGCGGTGAGCGTCGCGGCGAGGCTCGCGGCGACGGCCGTCGCGAGGACGGCACGGCTCAGGTGTGGTCGTCTCATGGTGCTCCCCTGGACGGCGCCCGCCGGAGCCCCTGCGCCCCGGCCGTCGGCGCACGTCCACCCTCGCGGCCGCGCCAGCGGCGCCGCATCGGCCCGGGGGACGGACCCGGAACCCGTCGCGAGGGGGACGCGCGGCCGCCCCGTGACGGCCTAGGGTCGCGCCCGCCGACCGCTCAGAGCGTCGCGCCGACCAGGACCGGCTCGGCCTCGAGCGTCACGCCGAACCGCTCGCGGACGCCGTCGCGGACCTCGCGCGCGAGCGCGAGCAGATCGGCGGCCCGCGCGTCGCCGCGGTTCGTGAGCGCGAGCGTGTGCTTGGTCGACAGCGACGCGGGCCCGGGGGCGCCGTGCCCGCGCGCGAAGCCCGCGCGCTCGATGAGCCAGGCCGCGCTGCTCTTGACCGTGCCGTCGTCGAGCGGCCAGCGCGGGGCGTCGTCGGGCAGCGCTGCGGCGCGGTCGGCGGGCAGCACGGGGTTCGTGAAGAACGAGCCGGCGCTCCACGTGTCGTGGTCCGCGGCGTCGAGGACCATGCCCTTGCGGGCGCGCAGCGCGAGCACCGCGGCGCGCACGTCGGCGAGCGGTGCACGCTCCCCCACGGCGACGTCGAGCGTGCGCGCGAGCTCGGGGTAGGTCACGGGCGCGGACAGCGACCCCTCCTTGACCTGGAACGTCACGTCCAGCACGACGTACCGCGGCGTCGGGCCCCACGGCGCCCCGGGGTCGGACGGGTCGGCGCGCAGCGACCGCTTGAGCAGCGACGACCGGTACCCGAACGCGAGGGTCACGTAGGGCAGCGTGCGCACGCGGGCGCGCCCGCGGTCCCAGACCCGGACCTGCGAGACGGTCTGCGCGACCTCCTGCCCGTACGCCCCGACGTTCTGCACGGGGGTCGCGCCGGTCGACCCGGGGATCCCGGAGAGCGCCTCGACGCCCACGAGCTCGTGCGCGACCGCGTACGCGACGACGTCGTCCCACACGGTGCCGGCCGGGACGGTGAGCGTGACGCCCGCGCACGCGGTCGCGTCGGGCACGCTCACGCCGCCGCGCACGTCGCGCACGACCACGCCGGGGAAGCCCGCGTCGGCGGCCAGCACGTTGGACCCGCCGCCGAGCACGAGGACCGGCTCGCCCGCGGCGTCGGCCTCGCGGACGGCGGCGACGAGGTCGGCCTCGGTCGAGGTCTCGAGGTAGCGCCCGACGGGCCCGCCGACGCGCAGCGTCGTGAGGTCGGCAAGGGTCGGCGTGCCGCCGTGCGTCGGGACGCCGGTGCGGGCCGGCTCGGGGGCCGGGCCGGGCAGGGCGCAGGTGTCGAGCTCCACGCCCCCAGGCTAGACGCCGGGCGGGGGTCCGTCCTCGCGGGTGGCCGCCGCCGGGGGCGGGGCAGACGTCGCGGGCAGCGGACGCGCGGCGCCCGTGACGAGCAGCCCGAGCGCGACGGGCGCGAGGATCACGAGGAGCGCGTCGCGGTAGCCGACGTGCTCGGCGAGCAGGCCCAGCAGCGGCGGGCCGGCGAGGAACGCCGAGTAGCCGATCGTCGAGACGACGGCGACGCGCTGCGCGGCGCGGCGCGGGTCGTCGGAGGCCGCGCTCATGCCCACCGGGAAACCGAGGGCGGCGCCCATGCCCCACACGACGACGCCGGCCAGCGCGAGCCAGAGCTGGTCGGCGAGGCCGAACAGCAGCAGGCCGACGGCCGCGAGCGCGGCGCACAGCCGCAGCACGACGACGCGCCCGTGCCGGTCGAGCAGCGCGGTGCCGAACAGCCGCATCGCGGTCATCGCGGTGACGAACAGCCCGAAGCCGACGGCCCCGGTCGCGTGCGCGGTGCCGAACCCGTCGACGACGGCGAGGCTGACCCAGTCGTTGGCCGAGCCCTCGGTGAGCGCGGCCGCGAGGACGACGAGCCCGATGAGCAGGGTGCGGGGCTCGAGCCACGCGCCGAGCGCGGCGCGGGCGCCGCGGGGGGCGTCGTCGGTGGTGCCGCCCGCCGCGTGCGGCTCCGGCTCGGCGGGCGTGCGGGTGAGGAACGCGCGCACGGCCAGGGCGACCACGACCGACGACACCGCGACGACCGCGGGCAGGTGCACCTGGACGGGGACGTGGCCCCACGCGGCGAGCGCGGCGACGCCCGCGGCGGCCATGGTGCCGAACGAGAAGCCCGCGTGGTAGCGCGGCATGACCGTGCGACCGAGCCGCTGCTCGACGAGCGCGCCCTCAAGGTTCATCGCGGCGTCCCACACGCCCGTCCCCACACCCGTGAGCACGAGGCCCACGCCGACGACCGCGACCTGCCCGAGCGCCACGCCGACCGACGCGACGACGTACCCGGCGGCGTTGAGCAGCGCGAACCCGAGCACCGTGCGTCGCGCCCCGAGCCGCTCGACGACGAGCCCCGACAGCGGCAGCGCGAGCAGCGACCCGAAGGCGCCGACGAGCAGCAGGACGCCCATGCGCTCGGGCGTGAGGTCGAGCGCGTCGCGCACCGCGGGCAGGCGCGACGCCCACGAGGCGAAGTTGACGCCGGCGAGCACGAAGACCGTGAAGACCGCTGCCGACGCGACGCGCACGTCGCGCGGCACGAC
>JAEYNO010000381.1 GCA_023412515.1 Actinomycetes bacterium | reverse complement strand
CCGTGGCCGTCGTCGTCACGACGCGAGCCGGGCACCCGCCCGCGCTCGTGGCGCCGCTCGTCGAGCTCACGGCGCCCGCGTTCACGCCCGGAGCGCTCGTCGGGATCGCGGTGCCGCTGTACCTCGTGACGATGGCCTCGCAGAACGTGCCCGGCGCGGCCGTCGTCGCGTCCGCGGGGTACTCCGTGCCGTGGCGCGCGTCGCTGCTGGTCACGGGTGCCGGGACGGTCGCGGGTGCCGCGGCCGGCGGGCACGCCGTGAACCTCGCGGCCATCACGGCGGCGCTGCCCGCCTCGCCCGACGCGCACCCCGACCCCGCGCGGCGGTGGGTCGCGTCGCGCACGGCCGGCGTGTGCTACCTGGTGCTCGCGGCGCTCGCGCCGACGCTCACGGCGCTCGTCGCCGCCGCACCGGCCGGGCTCGTCGAGGCCGTCGCGGGCCTCGCGCTGCTGCCCGCGCTGGGCTCGGCGCTCGCGGTCGCGGCGGCGGACGCCGACCGGCGGGTGCCCGCGCTCGTCACGTTCCTGCTCGCGGCCAGCTCGGTCACGATCGCCGGGGTCGGCTCGGCGTTCTGGGGGCTCGTCGCGGGCCTCGCCGCGTGGCGCTGGCTGCGGCCGCGCTCCGCGGTGCCGGTGTCCTCTCGCACCTGACCCCCCACCTGCCGGCGACCAGGCCCCCTCCCGTCGAGTGCGGGGTTGTGCCGGTGGTGGGTGCCGAGAACCGGCGCAACCCCGCGTTCGCGGATGGGTGGGTCGGTGGGCGGCGGGTGGGGGCCCGTCGGCCGGGAGGGGATCGGCGTCCGTCCGGGTGCGGCGGTCGTGGACGACGACGGGCCGGGCGCCCTCGGTGAGGGTGCCCGGCCCGTCAGTTGTCGTGCGTCAGTTGTCGTGCGTCGGAGCCGTCGTGCGCCCGAGAGGCACGGGCGGCCCGCCGTGCGCCCGAGAGGCACGGGCGGCCCGCCGTGCGTCAGAACGCCGCGACGACCTCGCCGTCCGGCCAGCGCTTCTCGATGAACGCGCGCACCTCGTCGGAGTGCAGCAGCCCGTCGAGCTTGACGAGCGCGGGGTTCGTCTTGTCCTCCGAGCGCACCGCGAGGAAGTTCGCGTACGGGTTGCCCTCGCCGGACTCCAGCAGGATCGAGTCCTTCGCGGGGTTCAGGCCCGCCTCGAGCGCGTAGTTGCCGTTGATGATCGCGGCGTCCACGTCCTGCAGCGAGACCACGAGCTGCTCGGGCGCGGTCTCGACGAACTCGAGGTTCTTCGGGTTGTCCTTGATGTCGAGCAGGGTCGCGTCGCCGTCGGTCTCCTCGAGCGTGATGAGCCCGCCCTTGACCAGCAGGTCGAGCGCGCGCGACTGGTTGCCCGGGTCGTTGGTGATGCCGACGACTCCGCCGTCGGGGATGTCCTCGACCGACTCGACCTTCTTCGAGTACACGCCGTACGGCTCGATGTGCACGCCGTCGAAGTGGTCGAAGTCGAAGCCGTTCTCCTCGACCTGCGCCGTGAAGTACGGCAGGTGCTGGAAGTAGTTGGCGTCGAGCTCGCCCTCGTCGAGCGCCGTGTTCGGCAGCACGTAGTCCGTGAACTCGCGGATGTCGAGGTCGAGGCCCGCGTCGGCCGCGAGCTCGTCCTGCACGAACTGCAGGATCTCGGCGTGCGGCACGGGGCTCGCGCCGACCACGAGGGTCGTGGTGCCGGACGCGTCGGTCGAGCCGGCGGACGCGCCGGCGTCGGGGTCGTCGCCACCCGCGCAGCCCGTCATCACCAGGGCCGCTGCGGACAGGACGGCTGCGGTGCGGACGATTCTCTTCATCGCGGGTGTTCCTCTCAGGGTCCGTCCCTCGGTCGGGGACGACGTGCGGGGGCCGCGGTCGCGGCGGGGCGTGCTCACCTGTGGTCCAGGCGGCGGGCGACGGCGTCGCCGACGAGCTGGACGACGGTGACCAGCACGACGATGACGACGACGGACGTGTACAGGACGGTCGGGTCGAACCGCTGGAACCCGTAGGTGATCGCGAGGAACCCGAGGCCGCCGGCGCCGATCGCGCCGACCATCGCGGAGTACCCGATGAGCGCGATCACGGTGACCGTGAAGCCGGAGACGATCGCGGGCAGCGCCTCGCGCACCAGCACCGCGCCGAGGATCTTCGGCGTCGTCGAGCCCATGACGCGCGCGGCCTCGACCTTGCCCGGGGCGACGTCGCGCACCGCGGTCTCGACGAGCCGCGCGAAGAACGGGATGGTCCCGAGGCTGAGCGGCACGACCGCGGCCTCCCACCCGAGGCTCGTGCCGACGATCGCCCGGGTCACGGGGATCACGGCGACGGCCAGGATGATGAACGGCAGCGCGCGCAGCGTGTTGACGACGAACCCGAGCACGGCGGACGCCGTGCGGTTCGGCGTGAGGCCGTCGGACGCGAGCGAGCGCAGCAGCAGCCCGAGCGGCAGCCCGACGACGAGCACGACGAGCGCCGAGAGCCCCACCATCTGGAGCGTCTCGACGGTCGCCTCGGGGAGCTTCTGCAGGATGACGCGGTTGGTCGTGAGCTCGATCCACAGGTCGCCCATCACGCCACCTCCTGCCCGGCGTCGGCCGTGGTCGGGACGGCGAGCGGGTCGAGCCCGGCGGCGCGCAGCCGCTCGACGACCTCCGGCACGCGCCCGGTCGGGGCGTCGACGATGAGGCGGCCGACCCGGACGCCGCCGAGCGGCTCGACCGTGGCCGACGCGACCTCGACGTCGTCGCCGAGCGCGGCGACCGCGGCGAACGCGACGCTGGTCGGCACGGCGTCGGTCGAGAACACGGCCTCGACGAGCGCGCGCCGGTCGCCGGGCGGCAGGTCGGGCACGGGCACGAGCGCGCGGGACAACGGCGAGCCGACGGCGGTGACGACCTGCGCGAGCGCGCCGGTCTGCACGACGCGGCCGTGCTCGAGCAGCGTCACGTGGTCGCACACGTCGCGGACCACGGCGGGCTCGTGCGTGATGACGACGACCGTGATGCCGAGCCGGTCGCGCAGGTCGCGCACGAGGCCGAGGATCTGGCGCGTGGTCTCGCCGTCGAGGGCCGACGTGGGCTCGTCGCACAGCAGCACGCCCGGCTCGGTGGCCAGCGCGCGGGCGATGCCGACGCGCTGCTTCTGCCCGCCGGACAGCTGTGCGGGGTAGGCGCCGGCGCGGTCGCCGAGGCCGACGAGGTCGAGCAGCTCGGCGACCCGGTCGGCGCGCTCGAGGCGGCGGACGCCGGCGACCTCGAGCGGGTAGGCGACGTTCGCGGCGATCGTGCGCGAGTCGAGGAGGTTGACGTGCTGGAAGACCATGCCGGTGCGGCGGCGCGCGGCGCGCAGCTTGTTCTCGGCGAGGTCGGAGATCGTCACGCCGTCGACCCGGACCGTGCCGGACGTCGGCCGCTCGAGGCCCGTGAGGCAGCGGATGAGCGTCGACTTGCCGGCGCCCGAGCGGCCGACGATGCCGTGCACGGTGCCGCGCTCGACGTGCAGGTCGATGCCGTCGAGGGCGACGACGTCGCCGTCGGGCGACGCGTAGACCTTGCGGAGACCGGTCAGCTCGATCACGAGGGTCCTTCGAGGTGGTGCCGCGGCGGGGCACGCAGGGTGCCGGCGCGGCGGGCGGGGGGCGACCCGGGCGCGGACGAGCGGCAGCGGGTCAGGGGAGCGCGCGAGGGGCGCGCGGGGTCGCCGTCAGCGACACATTCGGGCACGGCACATGCAGGCGGCGACGGCGTGGGCCGGTCGCGGCGCGTGCGTGTCGATGTGTGCCATGCCGGTCATGCAAGCACGCGGTGCGGGGGTGCCCGTGCGCCGTCTCGACATGTGGGACCACATGTCGAGACGGCGTGTCAGATCCCCGCCGCCCTTCCTCGACCTGGGCGTCACAGGTCCAGCAGCGGGATCACCGGGGGGCCCGCGACGACGTTCTCCAGCGGGCGCTCCGCCAGCAGCGCGGTGAGCTGACGCCGCGCGAGCTCCGTCAGGCGCGCCGCCGTCAGCGGCGTGCGTCGCCCGACCTCGGGCGTGACCAGCGCGTTCGGCGCCCGCCACAGCAGGTGCTCGGGCGGCAGCGGCGACGGGTCCGTGACGTCGAGCGCGGCCCGCAGCCGGCCCGACCCGAGCTCGTTGACCAGCGCGTCGGTGTCGACCACGCGCCCGTGCGCGACGTTCACGAGCAGCGCGCCGTCGTGCATCGCCGCGAGGAAGCGCTCGTCGACCAGGTGCGTCGTCGCGTCGGTCAGCGGCACCGCGAGCACCACGACGTCCGCGCGCGGCAGCAGGTGCGGCAGCTCGTCGACCCCGTGCACGCGGCCGTCGAGCGTCTCGCGCGCCGTGCGCGCCACGACCGTGACCGCCGCGCGGAACGCGCGCAGCCGCGCGACGACCTCCGTGCCGAC
>JAEYNO010000367.1 GCA_023412515.1 Actinomycetes bacterium | reverse complement strand
GGGTCGGGACGCGGCCGTCGTCGTGCCGGCGGGCGGCCGCCGTCGAGCCTGCGTCAGTCGCGGACGACCTTGCGCACGACCCCGGCCACCACGAGCGCGACCACGACGCCGGCGACCACGAGCACCTTGCGCGCGTGGTCGCGGTCCTCGGGGAGCGCCGCGGGGTCGGTGGCGTCGAACCACAGGCGGCGGCCACGCGCCTTGGCGCGCTCGGCCTGCCGCGCGGGGTGGACGCGGTCGACCAGCGCGTCGACGGTCGCGGCCAGCTGCTCGCGCGACAGCGTGACCTCGGCCTCGAGCGCGGCGATGTGCGGGGTGGGCGTCGTGTCCTCGGTGCTCACTGCTGGAACCCCTTCTTGACGGCCTCGACGTCCTGCTGGACGTTCTCGATCGCGCGGTCCGGCACGGGCGGCGTGCCCTGCTTGAGGTGGCGCACGCCGAGCAGCGCGAGCACGGCCGTGACCAGGAGCAGGACGGCCGACACGATGAGCGCGGCGAGCCACGCCGGCACGGCGTTCGCGAGGCCGATGATGGCCGTCGCGATGAACGCCGACAACGTGTACAGGCCGAGCACGCCCGCGCCCACGAGCAGGCCCGCGCCGATGCCGACCTGCTTGGCCTTGGACGCGAGCTCCGCCTTGGCGAGGTCGATCTCGGCCCGCACCAGGCGTGCCGCCTGCTCGCTGAGGTCGGCGACGAGCTGACCCAGCGACCGGGGGTCCTGGGGCTCGTCGGGGCGGGCGTCGGTCGCCCATCCGGAGTGCGTTGCCATTCGAGGACCTTCCTCACCTGCGGGGACGGGTGCTGCCGGAGGTCTTCAGTCTGCTGGTCCGCCCGGGTTCGCGCGAGGCCAGCCCGCGGGCCGGCGTGCCGTGCGGCCCGGGGGCAGGGCGGTGGCGGGGGTCCGGACGGGTCTCAGTCGGCCCAGGGGTGCACCTGCTCCTCGGCGGGGTGCGTGCTCGGCGGCACGGGGATGAGGCTGGGGCCGGCGGGCAGCATCGCGCGGCCCCACGCGGCGGCGCCGGTCGCGAGGAGCAGGAACGCCGCGCCCACGAGCAGCGCGGACAGCCACAGCGGCACCACCTGCGCGAGCGCGACGACGCCCGCGAACGCGAGCAGCGCGATGCCGAGCGCCGTCAGCAGGGCCGCCGCCGCGAACGCGATGGCCGACGGCCTGACCTGCACCGCACGCGTCCGCACGCTGCGGCTCACGGCGTCGAGCTCGTGCTGGACGGCGGCACGGACCTTGTCCTCGGCGCGGACGATCCTGTCGCGCGTGCGCTCGGAGAACGGGTCGGTGATGCGGTCGAAGAGTCGTGTGCGGGGTCGCTCGCTCGTGGCGGTCACGGGGTGTCCTCGGTCGGTGGGTCGGTGGCTCCCACGCTAGGCGCGCAGGTGGCGCGCGCGGTCGGGACGATCGGCCCGAGGCTGGGCGCGAGCGGGTGAGGTGGGCCGGGGAACGCGAAGACCCCCGGGCTTCCGCCCGGGGGTCTTCGGTGTGGTGTGGCTCCGACCGGCGTCGATCCGGTGACCTTTCGATTTTCAGTCGAACGCTCTACCAACTGAGCTACAGAGCCTCGATACGAGGGAGCCGACCTCTCGGTCGGCCCTCGCAGCGACCCCGACGGGACTTGAACCCGCGACCTCCGCCGTGACAGGGCGGCGCGCTAACCAACTGCGCTACGGGGCCTCGTGACGACCGAGGCCGTCGTGAAGCTTCCTGCTGATCCTGCTGCACTGCTCGTACCCCCAACGGGATTCGAACCCGTGCTACCGCCGTGAAAGGGCGGGGTCCTAGGCCGCTAGACGATGAGGGCGGGTGTCCGCCCCGGACGTCGAGGCGTCGGAAGACCGGTGATAACCATACGGGGTCTGCGGCCGAACGCCAAAACGATCCTCGTGCCCTGCGTCACGGACGCCGGCGCACCCTGTCGGCGCGGGCGTGACCAGGCAGGATGGTCCCGTGGTCGAGATGACGCGCGAGGAGTTCGAGGACGCGGTGCGCGACGCGCTGGACGAGATCCCGGAGGAGCTCGCGGCGATGATGGACAACGTCGTCGTGCTCGTCGAGGACGACGCCCCGGCCGACGACCCCGAGCTGCTCGGTCTCTACGAGGGCACCCCGCTCACCGAGCGCGGCGAGTTCTGGGCCGCGGCGTCGCTGCCGGACCGGATCTTCGTCTACCGCAACCCGACGCTCGCGATCTGCGAGGACCGCGACGAGGTCGTCGAGGAGGTCTCGATCACGGTGGTGCACGAGGTCGCGCACCACTTCGGCATCGACGACGACCGGTTGCACGCGCTCGGCTGGGGCTGAGCCGCGGCGCGCGCGACGGGGCGGGGGCCGTCGCCCACCACGACCCCCCCCCCCCCCCCCCGGCCCGCGCGCGGCCGTCAGCTCGTGAGCAGCCGCAGGCCGTACGCCTGAAGGATCTCGTTGACCGGCTGAAAGTACGTCGTCCCGCCGGTGCTGCAGTTCCCGGACCCGCCGGAGGTCACGCCCTGG
>JAEYNO010000421.1 GCA_023412515.1 Actinomycetes bacterium | reverse complement strand
GGCCACCACGCCGACGGCACGCGCGTGGCGGGCGGGCGCGCGCACTACGCGGGTCTCGCCGCCTCGAGCCTGTGGTCGTCGCCGGCCGACGTCGCCGTGCTGCTGGCCGACCTCGGACGTGCGCTCGCGGGCGGCGACGGCGTGCTGCTCGACCGCATGCAGGGCGCGGTGCTGCGCCACGACCCCGACGACGTCGGCGCGGGTCCGGGCACGTTCCTGCTCGGCGACGCCGAGCGGCCCTGCGTGATGACGCAGGGCTGGGGCCTCGGTTTCCAGGGGCAGGTCCGCTGGTACCCACGCTCGCGCGGCGCGGCAGCGGTGCTGGTCAACTGCGAGCCGGGTGTCGCACAGGCCGACTCTGTCGTGGGCCGACGTCTCTCGGCGCTCGCCGCGGCGCACGGCTGGGCGTGACACCCGCGGCGTACGCACGACGTACCAGACCGCGTACCAAATCGGTGTTCTGCGGTGACTTCAGCCTGTTGTGGTGAGCGCTCCTCGCGTATCTGTAGAAGCACGTCGACCGAGCCGGGCCTCCGCCGCGCAGAGGTTCTCGTCCCGTCTGGGAAAGCGTGGTCTGGTCGGCGCCGCGCCGCAGCGTGCTGCATGCGGATCAATGGTTAAGACAGGGGAGATCTCTCGTGAACCGTCATTTCCCGCGCCCGGTCGCCACCGTCCGGACACGCGGTCCCGCGAGCGGCCACCACCTCCGACGGTCCGTGCCGGACCGCCGCCGGACCGCGCTCGTCGTCCTCATCGCTCTCATCGCCTCCGCCTTCTCGATGACGGTCTCACCGCCGTGGGCGCGCGCCGAGTCCAGCACCATCAACGGCGCCTCGAACCCGTTCTTCGTCTTCCTGAGACAGGGGGAGTTCCTGTACGCGAGCTCGCCGGGGCTCGGAACGGTCCTCGACCAGGACGAGGAGGCGGCGCCGTCCGCAGGGGGCGGGATCTACGGACCGGCGACCGAGGACGGCGTGTGGCAGGTCGACGTCGGTGAGATCAACAGCGCGCCGACGATGCGACCCTGGGAGGTGGTCGCACGCAGCGCGTCCGGCGAGGACATCACCGGTCGGGTGTGGTCGAGCCTCTACGGTACTTTTCAAAGCAGTGCGGCTGATCTCACGTACTGGGTGCTGAACGACACCGGTTATCTGTATCAGGTGACCTTCAGCGGATACAACGGTGTCGAGTCGCGCATCCGGGCCGACGCGATCGGCAATCCGGTCGTGAAGGGCCAGTGCCTGCCTTCTTACCAGTCCAAGCAGAGCGACGGCGGCGACAACGGGTGGGACGTGATCCCCGAGTGCGGCGACGGGTACCGGATCTTCTTCGACCTGCCCGCCGACGACCTTCCGGCCTCGGCGAGGCTCGGCGACAGGCAGGTCCCCGTCAAGCCGGCGCCGGTCGAGACCCAGGATCTCGCCGTGCAGGACCTGCAGTTCACCGCGGCGACCACGGGCAGCGCCGCCGGACGCTTCACGTGGAGCGTCACGCCCCGGTTCACGGGCGCGTACTGGCTCGAGGTCGACGTCGACGGTGACGGCTCCTACGACGGACCCCGCGACCGGCGCGTCCAGCAGTATGCCGACGGCTCAGGGACGTACTCGTACGACTTCGACGGCGTCGACGGGCAGGGAGACCCCATCGCCGACTGCTCGGTCATGCGTGCACGGATCTACTACGACAAGGTCGGTGAGGTCCACATCGTCCAGGACGACGTCGAGGGCCGCAGCGGAGGCGTCGAGGTCCTGCGCCTCAACGGGCCCGGCAGCCCGGACCCGACCGTCTTCTGGGACGACACCCAGCTCACGGGAGCGCGTGAGAACACGACGCCGCAGCTCGACGGGACCGAGGGGGTCGACAGCACCGGCGGCGTTCACGGGTGGCAGTTCGCGGTGAACTCCTGGGGCAACAACCGTGTGATCGAGGACTGGGCCTTCACTCCGATCGACCAGGGAACCGGTGAGATCTCGTTCGGGGCGGGGTGCCTCGCGGTGGAGAAGGTCTCCGACGCGACGGTGGACTCCCGTCCCGGTGACACCGTCACCTACACCGTCCGGGCCACGAACACCGGTGCGGCCGACTTCACGCCCGAGACGCCGGCGGTGGTGCGTGACGACCTGACCGACGTGCTCGACGACGCGACCTACAACGCGGACGCCACGTCGACCCGGCCCGGTGCCCTCGCGTACGCGGAGCCGGTGCTGTCCTGGACGGGACCGCTGGCGTCGGGGGAGAGCGTCGACCTGACGTACACGGTCACGCTCGGTCCGGACGGCGACGGTCGGGTTCGCAACGTGGCGTGGGTGCCGCGGGACCCGGACGACCCGCAGACCCCGGTCTGCGACCCCCCGCAGGACGGCACGGACACCGTCACCGGTGAGCCGTGCGCCGAGCACGAGCAGATGCTGCCTCGCCTGCGGATCGACAAGAGCGCAGACCGGTCCACCCTGCCCGCGGTGGGTGACCCCGTCCGCTACACGGTCACTGTGACCAACGACGGGCCCGGCGCGTTCACCGCGCAGGCTCCGGCGTCCTTCGTGGACGATCTGACGGACGTCCTGGACGCGGCGACCTTCGGGCAGGACGCCGAGGCGTCGACGGGTGAGGTGTCCTACGAGGCGCCGAGGCTCTCGTGGCAGGGGGCTCTCGACGCGGGCGAGTCGGCGACGGTCACGTACACCGCCATCTACCGGGGGGACGGCGACCACGACCTGCGCAACGTGGCGTGCGTTCCCGCGGAGCAGACCGTGCCCGGTGCGGCTCCGTGCGACGTCGTCCAGGTCCCGGGCTCCGGACTCACCGCCTGGAAGCAGGTCTCCTCGAGCGACGACCCCGCGGTGGCGGGCAGCGTGCTGACCTACACGCTGTACTTCGCGAACGACGGTGAGGCGGCGGCGGTCGTGGACCACGTGGACCTGCTCGACCACGTGACCGACGACGCCGACGTCACGGCGGAACCCGTGTCCGACGACGGACTCACCGTCGGTCGTGACGGGGACCGGATCACGATCACCGGCAGCGTCCCGCCGGGTGAGACGTCCACGGTGTCCTACCAGGTGACGGTGAGGCCGGACGGGGAGCGGGGCGACGACGTCGCCGCGAACTTCCTCGTGCCGAACGATCCGGACGACCCGCCCGTCGCGCCGCCGGATCCCGTCTGCCGGCCCGACGACGTGGACCGTCCCGACTGCACCGTGACCCCGATCGGACGGCTGCTGGTCGGCAAGGCGGTCTCCGCCGACACGGCTCCGGTCGGCACGGGGACGGTGCTGACGTACACCCTCACGTTCGACAACCAGGGCGCGGGTCCCGCGCGGGTCGACCACACCGACCTCCTGGCCGACGTGCTGGACGACGCCGACCTCACGACAGATCCGACGGCGTCGGATGACGCGCTGAGCGTGTCCGCTGTGACGGGCGACGCCTTCACGACCACGGGAGAGCTGGCCGCGGGCCAGACGGTGGTCGTGACCTACCAGGTGACGGTGAGGGACGAGGCCGGTCGGGGGAACAGCTCCGCCGACAACTTCCTGATCCCCACGGGGCAGGAGCCACCTGCCACGTGCACCGACGGCGATGCGACCTGCACGGTGACACCGTTGCCCCGCGTGGCCGTCGTCAAGTCCTCCGACCCGGCGCCGGGCGCCGGTGTGCAGGCCGGCCAGGAGGTCCGGTACACGCTGACCTTCACCAACACCGGTCGTGCCCTCGGTGCCGTCGACGTCACGGACGACCTCGCTGCTGTTCTGGACGACGCCGACCTGACCGGGGCGCCGGTCAGCAGCGATCCCGCGTTGCTGACCAGCGACGGCGCGGACGGCACGGTTCGGGTCACCGGCGCGCTCGCGCCGGACCAGACGGTGACGGTCGGCTACACGGTGACCGTGCGGCCGGACGGCGAGCGTGGGGACGACCGGCTCCGGAACGTCGTCGTCCCGACGGGCACGGAACCGCCGACGACGTGCGAACCGGGGTGGTGCACCGAGCACCCCGTCGGCGCGCTCGACGTCTGGAAGAGGGGGGCCCCCCCCCCCCGGGGGGCCCGCCCCCCCGGGGGCCCCCCCCTCCGCCCGGGTGACACCGCGACGTACACTCTGCACTTCGCGAGCACCGGCACCGCGCCGGTCGCGGTGGACCGGGAGGACGTCCTCGGCGGCGTCCTCGACGACGCGGACGTGACGGGGCAGCCGGTGGCCTCCGGCGGTTCGCTCAGCGTCGGTGCCGTCGCCGACGGCCGCTTCAGGGTGACGGGCGAGCTCGACCCGGGAGAGGACGCCACCGTGGCGTACCAGGTGACGGTGCGTCCCGACGGGCAGCGTGGTGACGACCGTCTGGAGAACTTCCTGGTCCCGGCAGGTGAGGACCCGCCTGCGGGTCGGTGCGTACCTGTCGACCCGGAGCGTCCGGACTGCACCGTCAACCACGTCTCCGACGTGACGGTGGAGAAGTCCAGCGACCCGGAGTCCGGCACTCGTGTCGCCCCGGGGCAGGAGGTCTCCTACACGATCACGTTCGTCAACCGGTCCGCCGACCCGCAGGCCGCGCCGGCGGCCGTGGACCACACCGACGACATGTCGGGCGTGCTCGACGACGCCGTGCTCGTCGCCGGGCCGACGGTCTCGGGCGAGGACCTGTCGGCCACGACCGGCGAGGGGTCGATCCGGATCACCGGCACGGTCGCCCCCGGGGAGGTCCGCACCGTCACGTACACCGTGCAGGTGAAGCCCTACGACCAGCAGGGAGACCACCGGCTCGCCAACGTCGTCGCTCCCACCGGCGAGGAGCCGGTCTGCGCGGAGGGTTCGCCGTTGTGCACCTGGCACGAGTCGCACGAGCCGCCCGTCCCTCCGGCGCCGCCGGCCGGGCCACGAGGCTGGTTGCCGTTCACGGGTGCCCAGGTGACGTCGGTGGTGGTGGCGGTGCTCGCCCTGCTCGGGCTCGGCGGCGCGGCCGTCCTCGTCGGACGACGTCGCGGGGGACGCCGTGACGGCGTCGGTCGTGAGGTGTCGATCGATGACCTGATGTGACCTGACCAGACGGCCGCCGGGCGCCTGTCGTGGCGGTCGGCCCCGGCGGCTCGGTTCACGCTCAGGGGGCTGCGCGTGAACCACCGGTGTCCCGGCCCCGACGACCCTCCCCCCCATGAGGTCGGCGGGGCCGGGGCGCCGCGTGCGTCAGCTCCTCGACCCAGGAGGCGATCACCTTGCGTCACACACCAGCCGCTGCCGGTGGTGCGGGGATCCCGCGCAGCTCGGGCGTCGTGGTCGACCGGGAGCGGCTGCTCCGCAGGCTCGACGCCCTGTCGCCGTTCACCGCGGTCAGAGGCGTGACCGGGACGGGCAAGACCACGCTCGTCGCGGGCTGGCTGCGCCGGCGTCGGATGCGCGGGGACGAGGTCCGGTGGGTCAACGCGGCCGACGAACCGGCGGTCGACGCGCTCCCCGCGACGATCGACGCCGTCCTGTCCGCCGCGCCGCGGCGTCTGGTCCTGGTCGTCGACGACGCGCACTACCTCGACGACGCCGCGGCGGTGGCCCGGCTGAGCGAGCAGGTGCTCGCCCGCGACCGGTTGCACCTGGTCGTCGTCAGCCGCCTCGTGCACCCGGTCGAGCGCAGGCTCCGCGCCCGGCGGACCCCTGTGACGGTGGTCACGGGGGACGACCTGCATGCGACGGTGGACGAGCTGCCGCTCCTCGCGTGGGCGTGGGGCCATCGGCTCGACCCGGCGTCGTCCTCGGACCTGCTCGACCGCCTCGGCGGCTGGCTCGCGCCGGCGCGGATCGCGCTCGCGGGCGCGGACGCCCGCCGTGACCGGAGAGGCGTCCTGGCCGCGCGTCGCTACCTGCGCGAGCACGTCCTGCCGCAGATCGGCGGCGACGACTACCTCGTGAGCGCGATGACGCTGTCGTTGGCGGGCGAGGTGACCCTCCCGCTCGCTCGGGCGCTGCTGCCCGACACGCCGCCCGACCCCGGTGAGCACCTGGGGGAGAAGGCCCTGTCTCAGCTGTCGGACCTCGAGGAGCTCGGGCTGCTGCGCCGTTCGCCCGATCCCGACGGCGGCAGGGACACGTGGCGCTTCCCCACGTTGGTCGCGGACGTCCTCACCGAGACGTTCACGTCGCAGCACCGCGACCTCGCTCGGCGCGCTCACGGCGTCATCGCGGTCGAGCTGCCGCTCGATGAGGAGCAGGGTCAGACCGGGCGTGTCGTCCGGCACGCCCGTGCTGCGGAGCACTGGGCACTGCTGAGCCTGATGTGGACCACGCACGGCGTACGCCTGGCCACGGCGCATGCCGAGGACACCGGCGTCGCCTACGCCGATCTTCCCGGACCCGTGCTGGCCGAGTTCCCCTCTCTCGTGCTCGCCTCGTCGGTCGCTTCGTCGCTGCGGCGCGACGCGACCTGCGTCGCGCCGGCCGACCTCGTCCGCAGCTATGCCGACGCCGGCTGGGCCGTGCCGCTGTCCTCCCGGTACCGGCAGCTCGGTCAGGAGCCCGACACCATGGCCGTCGCCTCCCAGATCATCGTCGACCGCGTCGGTGGCGACTCCCGGTCGGCGGTGGGGCTCGCGCGGGAGCACCGGCGTCGGATCCTGGGTGAAGGCGCCGCGCCGACGACGGGGACCACCCGCGCGTGGTTCGAGCTGCAGTCGGCGCTGGCCTCGTTCGCCGACGGCGACTGGCAGGGGGCGATGAACCAGCTCGCGGGTGCGGCAACCGTCGCCCGGGCGGCAGGGGTGCACCTGGTCGTCTCCGCCGCGACGGCCCACCGTGCCATGATCGCCGCGGTCGTCGGGCAGACGCGCAGCGCCGAGAACGATCTCGCGGCGCACTACGGCGTCGACCTCTCGCGGCAGCGGCTGCGGCGTGTGGCCTCGGGGCCCGCCGACGTGGCCGAGGCGCTGCTGCGTCTGGACCGCCTCGACCCGACCGCGGCTGACCACCTGGACCGTGCCGGTGACGGCACGGACTCGTTCGAGGAGTGGGCCGTGCTGACATGGGCACGGGTGAGGTACGCCCTGCTCTTCGGCGACCCGGTCGTCGCGACCTCCACGGTCAACCACGTCGCGATGCTGCACGAGTGCCCCACCCGCCTGGACGGGCGGGACCGCATCGTCCTGGAACGGGTGCGCGCCGAGCTCTTCCTCGCCCTCGGGCAGCTGAACCGGGCGGACCGTCACCTCGGCGCGCTGGATCCGCACCGTCTGCAGCTCGCGGTCCCGCGAGCACGGCTGGCGCTGATCTCCGGCGACCACACCCTGGCCCGCAGCATCGCCGCCGTCAACGCGTGGGACGCCCACATGGTGAGGAGGGACCGGGCCGAGCTGCTCATGATCAAGGCTGCCGCCGCGCTCGCCATGGACGACCGCGCGCCCGCCGTGGCGGCGTTCGTGACCGCGCACCGGCTGTGCCGGGGGAGCGGGATGCTGCTGCCGCACGCGAGCCTGCCGCGGCGCGACCTCCTGCGTCTGCTGGAGCTGAGCGGCCTCGTGCTCCCAGCGGCGGCCCTCGACGCTCTCGCGTCCTGTCGCGAGATGTACCCCGCGAGCGGTGAGCTCGTCACCCTCACTCTGCGCGAGAAGGTCATTCTCTCGGCGATGGTCGAGCACGACACGCTCGCCGAGGTCGCGGGTGCGCTCACGGTCTCGCTCAACACCGTGAAGAAGCAGGCGGCAGCGATCTACGCGAAGCTCGGGGTGCACGATCGCGCGGCGGCGCTGCTGCGGGCCCACCAGCTGGGGCTGCTGCCGCACCACTACCCGGTGCCGGGGGGTGACGACCTCGTGCCTCCGGGCTGACGGCGCACTGCTGAGCCGGTGCGCGACGCGACGTCCTCATCTGGTGCGGTCGCGTGTCAGCGCAGGTCGCGCGACGACATCACGCGGTCGACCGCGAGGCGCAGCACGACGCGCTCGACGCCGTCGCGGGGCGGGCGGTAGCGCTCGGCGTACCGGCGCAGCGCCTCGGCGAGCTCGTCGGGGTCGTCGGTGACGGTCACGGTCCCCTCGAGCGTGAGCCAGCGCCGGCCGTCGACCTGGCACAGCGCGGCGCGGGCGGGGCCGCCGCGGCCGTCCCCGCGGCGCGCGTTCGCGGCCTTGACGGTCGCGGGTCCGGTCGTGGTCCGGGCGACGCCCGCCGCCGCGTCCCAGGTGAACGCCACGGGCACGACGTGCGGCGTGCCGTCCGCCCGCGAGGTCGTGAGCGTCGCGAGGTGGCGTTCGGTGACGAACGCGAGCCGGGGTGCGGAGAGGGCGAGCACCGCCCGAGCGTACGGCGGCGCCCGGGCGTCGGCCCGGTCGGCCGTCAGGCGACGCCACGGGCCTCCAGCACGTGCAGGTCGCGCAACGCGTAGCGCAGGTGCTCCCACTCCTCCTCGAGGATCGTGTGCAGGCACGCGAGCACCGTCTCGGGCTGGTCGGCCGCCCAGGGGTTGCGGCGGACGCCCGTGAGGTCGTCGGCCGTGACCGTCGCGAGGTGCTCGCGGACGAGTCGCTGACGGTCCGCGCGGGCCGCCAGCACGTCGGCGTACGCCGGGGTGCCCGGGGCGAAGACCGCGGGGTCGTGGCCGTCGGCGGCGTACTCGACGTTCGGCTGGCCGATGGGGTGGTACGGGTCGTCGACCTCCAGGACGGCGCGCCGCAGCCACGTGTCGGTGGCCATGACGAGGTGGCGCAACGTCTGCGCGAACGACCACTCGCCGTCGACCTGCACGTCGACGGACCCGGGCGGCAGCGCGGCGGCGCGCGCGAGCGCGGCGGCCCACGCGGCCTCGACCGCTGCCCACGCGTCGCGGAGGCCGTCGGGCGTGCCGGCCGAGCGCAGCGCCCGGCCGGGGAAGCGGCGGTCCAGCTCGGCGTCGACGTAGGGCGCGACGTCGACGCCGTTGACGAGGAGCCGGGTCTCGCCGTCGAGCAGCCACGGCGCGTCGATGTCGGCGCCGCCGATCTGCACGCCGCGCATGACGGCGCCGGTGAGGTCGCTGCGCACGAACCGGGCGCCGCGCAGGTCGCGGTCGACGAACGTCTCGACGTGCCGGCGGGCGTCCCCGGTGGCCTCGGTCATGCCGCCGACTCTGGCACGGTCGTGCGCCCCTGTCCTGCCCGCGGCGCGCCTGCGCACGCCGCGCCCGTCGGGTGGTCCGCCCAGTGGCGCCCGGCCGGGCTCAGCCGGGCGTGTCCCCGTCGAGCGGGGGCGTGAGGCGTCCCTCGGGGTCCAGCCGGCCGAGCATCGCTCGCGTGATGGCCTCGAGCTCGGCGACCTGCGCGGGCGTGAGCGCGTCGACCACCAGCTCGCGCGCGGTCCGCACGTGACCGGGCGCGGTCGCGACGACGAGGTCCCAGCCCGCCGGCGTCAGGTGCGCGTTGGTGGCGCGCCGGTCGTCCGCGCAGGGGGCGCGCTCGACGAGGCCGCGGTCCTCGAGCCGCTTCACGACGTGCGACAGGCGGGGGAGGGTCGCGTTGGTGCGCTGCGCGAGCGCCGACATGCGCAGCACGTGCTCGGGCGCCTCCGAGAGCATCGCGAGCACCTGGTACTCGAAGTGCGTGAGGTGCGCGTCGCGCTGCAGCTGCGAGTCGAGCTGGGCCGGCAGGAGCTCGGCGACGGCGACGAGGCCGAGCCACGCGCGGAGCTCGCGGGGGGAGAGCCAGGGGGTCGTCGGGGTCACGACGTCGACCCTACCGGAAAGTTGACGCGACAACTAGCGCGGCGTACGTTGGTTGAACCAACAAGTTCTTTGGAGGCAGGCATGAGCACGGTCACGGTCATCGGCGCGGGCAGCATGGGTGCGGCGGTCGCGGGGCTCGCCGCGCGGGCCGGCACGCAGGTCCAGGTGCTGGCGCGCGACGCCGCCAAGGCGGCCGCGGCGGCGCCCGACGGCGCGACGAGCGGTGCGCTGGGCGACGCGCTCACGGGCGACGTCGTCGTGCTCGCGCTGCCCTACCCGGCCGTGCGCGAGGTGCTCGACACCTACCGCGACCAGCTCGTCGGGCGCACGGTCGTCGACCTCACCAACCCGCTCGACTTCACGACCTTCGACTCCCTCGTCGTGCCTGCCGGCTCCTCCGCGGCGGCCGAGATCGCCGCCGCGCTGCCCGGGGCCCACGTCCTCAAGGCCTTCAACACCAACTTCGCCGCGACGCTCGCGAACGGCACCGTCGGCGGCGCGCCGACCACCGTGCTCGTCGCGGGCGACGACGCCGACGCCAAGGCCGCGTTCGGCCGGGCGTTCGGCGGCGCCGTGCGCGTCGTCGACGCGGGCACGCTCGCGCGGGCCCACGAGCTCGAGGCGCTCGGGTTCCTGCAGCTCACGCTCGCCGTCCGCGAGACCATCGGGTGGACCGGCGGGTTCGCGCTGGTCTGACGGTCGCTCGGCTCCGACGCCCCGGCCCGACGGGCCGGTCAGCCGCGCTGGTCGAGCCGCCGCACGGGCACGCCCAGGATCGTCGTCTCGGGTGGCGCGAGCGTGTCCAGCCCGTCGGGCACGGGCGGGAAGCCGTCCGTCGGCACCGCGCCGACCCAGACGCGCCACGTCCCGTCGACGTGGTGCACCGCACCGGGTGCGACCAGCGTCGCGTCGCCCGCCGCCGCGAGCTGCGCGGCGAGCGGCGCGGTCGCACCCGGGGGCACGAAGCCCACGATCACGTTGCGCCACACCAGCACGAGCCGGTCGTCGGCGCCGCCCTCGACCCGCAGGCGCGCGGGGACGACCGCGGGGGCGGGCCGGTCGCCGAGGCCCAGCGCCTCCAGGATCGACCGCTGCATGGCCGGGGCCTCGGCAGCGCAGAACCCGTCCTCGACGTGCGCCGGCACCTCGGGCCGGCGGCGGAACAGGGCCACGGGCCCAGCATGCCACGCGGGCCTCGGCGCGCGGTCGGGACGCGGTCGCGACCGGCCCGGGGCGCCCACCCGTCGGGCGCGACGGGCGCGAGTGGTGGGACGTCCCTTACCTTTGCCCCGTGAACGAACCGCAGATCGGGTCGGACGTCCCTCGCGGCGTCGTCAGCCACGAGGTACCGGAGCCGCTGCGCAACGACGTGCGCCTGCTGGGCGAGCTGCTGGGTCGCGTGCTGCGCGAGGCCGGCGGCGAGGACCTGCTGGCCGACGTCGAGCGCCTCCGCGAGCTCACCATCGCGTCGCATGGCGAGCCCGGGGGTGACGCCCTCGGCGCCGCCGAGGCGCTCGTCGCGGGCTTCACGCGCGAACGCGCCGAGCAGGTGGCGCGCGCCTTCACGTGCTACTTCCACCTCGCGAACCTCGCGGAGGAGTACCACCGCGTGCGGGTGCTGCGCGACCGCGAGTCGCGCCTCGCGCCGCACGAGCTCGCGCCCGACGACTCGCTGCCCGCCGCCTACCAGCAGCTCGCGGCCGAGATCGGCGAGGACGCGGCGCGCGAGCGCCTGCGCGGCCTCGAGTTCCGGCCGGTCTTCACGGCCCACCCGACCGAGGCGCGCCGGCGCGCCGTCGCCGGGTCGATCCGCCGCATCGCCGAGCTCGTCGCCGAGCGCGACACGCTGCACGTCGGCGGCACGTCGCTCGTCGAGAACGAGCGCCGTCTGCTCGCCGAGATCGACACGCTCTGGCGCACGTCGCCGCTGCGCGCCGCCAAGCCGACCGTCCTCGACGAGGTCGCGACCGTGCTGTCGATCTTCGACTCGACCCTCGCGGACGTGCTGCCGACCGTCTACCGCCGCCTCGACGACTGGCTGCTCGCGGGCGACGCCGGCACCACCGCACCGGTCGTCGCGCCGTTCGCGCGGCTCGGCTCGTGGATCGGCGGCGACCGCGACGGCAACCCCAACGTCACTGCCGAGGTCACGCGCGCCGCCGCCGTGCTCGCCTCCGAGCACGCGCTCGACGCGCTCCTCGCCTCCGCGCGCCGCACGGCCGCCGCGCTCACGCTGGACGGCGTCGGCACCCCGGCGTCGCCCGAGCTCAGCGCCCTGTGGCAGCGGCAGCGCTCGCTCGCCGAGCAGATCGCCGCCAAGGCCGCCGACGACGCGCCCAACGAGCCGCACCGTCGCGCGCTGCTGGTCGTCATCGTGCGGATCGCCGCGACCCGCCGCCGCGACGCCGACCTCGCGTACGCCGACGCCGCGGAGCTCGAGGCGGACCTGCGCGTCGTGCAGTCCTCGCTCGAGGCCGCGGGTGCGCGGCGCGCCGCGTACGGCGACCTGCAGCGCCTGGTGTGGCAGGTGCAGACGTTCGGTTTCCACCTCGCCGAGCTCGAGGTGCGTCAGCACTCCCAGGTGCACGAGGCCGCGCTCGCCGACATCGAGGCCAACGGCATCGACGGCGAGCTCGCGCCCATGACGGTCGAGGTGCTCGACACGTTCCGTGCGCTCGGAACCGTGCAGCGCCGCTTCGGCGTCGCGGCCGCGCGCCGGTACATCGTGTCGTTCACGCAGTCGCCCGAGCACCTCGCGGCCGTGTACCGGCTCGCGGAGCTCGCGTTCGGCGGCGCCGAGCACGCACCGGTCATCGACGCGATCCCGCTGTTCGAGACGTTCGCCGACCTCGAGAACAGCGTCGACATCCTCGAGGCGGCGCTGCAGCACCCGCGCGTGCAGGAGCGCCTGGCCGCCAACGGCCGCCGCGTCGAGGTGATGCTCGGGTACTCCGACTCGTCCAAGGACGTCGGCCCGGTGTCGGCCACGCTCGCGCTCGACGACGCGCAGCGCCGCATCGCCCGCTGGGCGCGTGAGCACGACATCGTGCTCACGCTGTTCCACGGCCGCGGCGGCGCGCTCGGGCGCGGCGGCGGCCCCGCCAACCGTGCCGTCCTCGCGCAGCCCCCGGGCTCGGTCGACGGCCGCTTCAAGCTCACCGAGCAGGGCGAGGTCATCTTCGCCCGGTACGGCGACGCCGACATCGCGACCCGGCACATCGAGCAGGTCACCGCGGCGACGCTGCTCGCCGACGCGCCCAGCGTGGTGCGGCGCAACGACGATGCCGCCGAGCGCTTCGCCGACCTGGCCAAGCGCCTCGACGTCGCGTCGCGCGAGCGGTTCCACGGCCTCGTGCGCGCCGACGGCTTCCCGTCGTGGTTCGCGCAGGTCACGCCGCTCGAGGAGGTCGGCCTGCTGCCGATCGGGTCGCGCCCCGCGCGGCGCGGGCTGTCGGTCTCCTCGCTCGACGACCTGCGGGCGATCCCGTGGGTGTTCTCGTGGTCGCAGGCGCGCATCAACCTGGCCGGCTGGTACGGCCTGGGCACCGCGCTCGAGTCCGTGGGCGACCTCGCCGAGCTGCGCACCGCCTACGCCGAGTGGCCGCTGTTCGCGACGATCATCGACAACGTCGAGATGTCGCTCGCCAAGACCGACGAGCGCATCGCCGCCCGCTACCTCGCGCTCGGCGACCGCGACGACCTCGCGCAGATGATCCTCGACGAGATGCGGCTCACGCGCCGGTGGGTGCTCGCGATCACGGGCAGCACGGGCGTGCTGTCGAACCGGCGCATCCTGGGGCGCGCCGTGCAGCTGCGCAGCCCCTACGTCGACGCGCTGTCGCTGCTGCAGCTGCGCGCGCTGCGCGGCCTGCGCACCGGCGACGACGCCGAGTCGGTCGACGACCTGCGTCGCCTGCTGCTGCTGAGCGTCAACGGCGTGGCAGCGGGTCTGCAGAACACGGGCTGACCGGGGCCGACCCCGGCCGACGCCCCGTCCCGCGCACGCGCGGGGCGGGGCGTCGTGCGTCCCGGCGCGCGTCGGCGACGGTGCCGGGGCGCGGTCGTCCTGCCGGCTTCGGAACGCGTGCGACGCCCGGGCGTCGCGGTGGCTCAGCGCGGCACGGACAGCACGGCGGGCACGTCGGCACCGGCGGCGAGCAGGTCGAGCACGAGACGCTCGTGGGGCACCACGGGGTCCGGCAGCGCCGTGAGCGGGTACCAGCCCATCGCTGCGGCACGGTCGGCCTCGCGCCGGACCGGGTCGCCCCGCCAGCGCGTGACCTGGAAGAAGACGTCCACGCGCTGCTCGACCTGCGGTCCGCCGCGCTCGAACCGGTGCAGCGCGGTCAGCGGCTGCAGGTCCGCGGGGTCGACGACGACACCGGCCTCCTCGGCGGCCTCGCGCACCGCCGCCTCGTGCACCGACTCGCCCGGGTCGACGTGCCCGGCGACCGTGGCCCACCAGCCGTCCATGTACCCCGTGCCGGCACGCAGCTGCAGCAGCACCTCGTCGCCCGCGGGGCCCGGGCGGCGCAGCACCACGTAGGCCGCGGCGACGAGCAGGCTGCGACCGTCCACGTGGTCGTCCTCGGGGTAGCTGTCGGCGGCGGGTCCGGGTGCGGCGGGCATGCGGGGGAGTCTGGCACGCCTGCCTGGCGCTCGGTCCGGCGCCGGGGTGCTCAGGCGGTCGCCGCGGGGTCCGTGTGGAGCAGCTCCCACACGTGGCCGTCCGGGTCGGTCACGGTCCGGGCGTATATCGGCCCGTCGTCCTGCACGGCCCTCACCTCGGTGCCGCCGTGCGCGAGCGCGGCCGCCGCGAGGGCGTCGACCTCGGCGCGGTCGGCGGCGGTCAGGCACAGCAGCACCTGCGTGGTGGCGTGCGCGTCGGCGACCGGCCGCGGTGCGAACCGGGCGAACCGCGCGTGGTCGAGGAGCATGACGCAGATCGTGTCGGACACGACCACGCAGGCCACGTGCTCGTCGCTGAACATCTCGTTCAGGCCCATGCCGAGGCCGGTGTAGAACGCGCGGGCCGCGGGGAGGTCGCGCACGGGCAGGTTGACGAAGATCATGCGGTCCACGGCGGCTGCTCCCCGGGAGGTGGGCGAGGTGTCGCCCGTACCGACCGGCGCAGGGGGCCCGGCTCGTCGGGGTGTGCGATGTCGGGGGTGCGGTCTACGGTCTCAGGTGTGACGACGACCACACCCGGCAGCCCGCCCGGCGCTGCGCCCGAGTCCCTCCCGGGCACCGCGCCCGACGCCGCCGCCGCGGGACGGGCGGAGCCCGTCCCGACCGACCTCTCGGCCGACGAGTTCGCGCAGCGCCTCGCGCCGCTGCGTCGCGAGATCCTCGCGCACTGCTACCGCATGACCGGGTCCGTGCACGACGCGGAGGACATGCTCCAGGAGACGTACCTGCGGGCGTGGCGCGCGATGCGCGGCTTCGAGAACCGCTCGTCGCTGCGGACGTGGATGTTCCGCATCGCGACCAACGCGTGCCTCACCCACCTGGACGGGCGGCGGCGCCGGCCGCTGCCCACCGGCATCGGCGCCCCCGCGGCCGACCCGCGCGACCAGCCGCGCGAGGACCACGGCACGCCGTGGCTCGAGCCGCTGCCGGACGACCTGGTGTGGTCCCGGCCGCCGCGGGACCCGGCCGAGGTCACGGTCGACCGCGACACGGTCCGGCTCGCGTTCGTCGCCGCCCTGCAGCACCTCACGGCGCAGCAGCGCGCGGTCCTGCTGCTGCGGGACGTGCTCGCGTGGTCCGCGGCCGAGGTCGCCGACGCGCTCGACCTGTCGGTCGCGGCCGTCAACTCGACCCTGCAGCGCGCCCGCGCCCACATGGCCGGCGTCCAGGACGTGACGCCGCTCGAGCCGACGGACCCGCGCCACAGGGAGCTGCTGGAGCGGTACGTCGCCGCGTTCGAGGCGTACGACGTCGCCGCGATCGTCGACCTGCTCGCTGCCGACGTGGTCTGGGAGATGCCGCCGTACCCCGGCTGGTACGCCGGGCCGCGCGCGGTGGGCGAGCTCATCGCCACGTGGTGCCCCGCGCAGGGACCGGGGGACATGCGCATGGTCCCGACGAGCGCCAACGGGCTCCCGGCGTTCGCGCTGTACATGCGCGACCCCGACGGCGTGCACCGCGCGTTCCAGGTGCAGCAGGTGACGGTCGGGGCGGACGGCGTCCGGCACGTCACGGTGTGGTTCGGGGCGGCGCTGTTCGCGCGGTTCGGGCTGCCGGTCGAGCTGACCTGATCGCCACACCTGTCGAGCGACGACACCGCCCGACGGCCACCCGGCCCGACCCGTCCGGGACGACGAACGCGGGCCTGCGCCGACTCTCGCGGACGAGGAGCGGCACAGGCC
>JAEYNO010000414.1 GCA_023412515.1 Actinomycetes bacterium | reverse complement strand
GCGTGCGGGTGCGTCACGACCAGCACGTCGATGTCCCCGGCGTCGCGGATCACCTCGGTGCCGACCCCGGGCGACAACGCCTGCGCGAGCCACGAGCGCCGCGTCACGCCGAGCACGATGCGGCTCGCGTTGACGCCGCGCGCGACCTCCAGGACGGCTGCCGCGACGTCGTCGGCGACCACCGTGTGCCACGTGCCGCCGAGCTGCTCGACCAGCAGGCGCTGCCGGGCCAGCGCGTCCGGCGGCGCGCCGCGCAGGCCGTCGCCGCGCAGCACGTGCACCGCGAGCAGCTGCCCGCCGGCGGACTGCGCGGCGATCCGTGCGCCGCGCCGCAGCAGCGTCTCGGTCTCGGGCCCGCCGGTGACGGCGACGACGACGCGCTCGCGCGCGGGCCACGGGTCGCTGATGCCGTGCGCGGTCCGGTACGCCTCGAGCGCGTCGTCCACGCGGTCGGCGGTCCACAGCAGCGCCAGCTCGCGCAGGGCCGTGAGGTTGCCGACCCGGAAGTACTGCGTGAGCGCGGCGTCGACGGTCTCGGCGGCGTACACGTTGCCGTGCGCGAGGCGGCGCCGCAGCGCCTCGGGGCTCATGTCGACCAGCTCGATCTGGTCGGCGCGGCGCACGACCGCGTCGGGCACGGTCTCCTGCTGGCGGACGCCCGTGATGGCGCGTGCGACGTCGTTGAGCGACTCGAGGTGCTGCACGTTGACGGTCGTGACGACGTCGATGCCCGCGGCGAGCAGGTCCTCGACGTCCTCCCACCGCTTGGCGTGCCGGCCGCCGGGCGCGTTGGTGTGCGCGAGCTCGTCGACCAGCGCGATCTCGGGGTGCCGCGCGAGCACGGCGTCGACGTCGAGGTCGGTCAGCGTGGTGCCGCGGTGCTCGACCGTGCGGCGCGGCACCACCTCGAGGCCGTCGAGCAGCGCCGCGGTGCCCGCGCGGCCGTGCGTCTCGACGAGCGCGACGACCACGTCGGTGCCGCGCTCGGCCCGGCGGCGCGCCTCGTCGAGCATCGCGTACGTCTTGCCGACCCCGGGGGCCGCGCCCAGGTACACCCGCAGGCGGCCCCGCCGCACGTCGTCCACGGGACCGATCATCCCGCCGCGGCGGCGACCGCGGCGTTCAACGTGACGACGTCGACGCGCGGCTCACCGAGGAACCCGAGGTCGCGGCCCGACGTCGCGTCCGCGACGAGCCGTCGGACCTGCGCCTCGGGCAGGTCGCGCTCGCGCGCGACGCGCGGCACCTGCAGCTGGGCGTAGGCGGGGCTGATGTCGGGGTCGAGACCCGACGCGGACGCCGTCACCGCGTCGGCGGGCACGGCGGCGGGGGAGACGCCCTCGCGCGCGGCGACCTCGGCGCGCCGCCGCTCGACCGTCGCGAGCAGGTCGGGGTTCTGCGGGCCGAGGTTCGACGCGCCCGACGCGAGCGCGTCGTACCCGTCGCCCGCGGCGGACGGCCGGGGCAGGAACCAGCCGGGGCCGTCGAACGCCTGGCCGACCAGGCGCGAGCCGCGCACCTGCCCGTCGACGACCAGGGGCGACCCGTCGGCCCGGTCGGGCACGACGCGGCCCACGGCCCACACGGCCGTCGGGTACGCGACGCCGAGCAGCAGCGTGAGGGCCAGGAGCAGGCGCAGGCCGCCGAGGGCCTGCCGGGCGAACGCGGTCACGACGGTCTCCTTCAGAACCCGGGCAGCAGCGCGACGACGAGGTCGACGAGCTTGATGCCCACGAACGGCGCGACGAGGCCGCCGACGCCGTAGACCAGCAGGTTGCGGCGCAGCAGGGCGCCGGCCGCGGCGGGCCGGTACCGCACGCCGCGCAGCGCGACGGGCACGAGCGCGACGATCACGAGCGCGTTGAACACGACCGCCGAGAGCACCGCGGACTGCGGCGAGTGCAGGCGCATGACGTTGAGCGCGTCGAGCTGCGGGTACAGCCCCGCGAACATCGCCGGCAGGATCGCGAAGTACTTCGCGACGTCGTTGGCCAGCGAGAACGTGGTGAGCGCGCCGCGCGTGATGAGTAGCTGCTTGCCGATCGCGACGATCTCGATGAGCTTGGTCGGGTCCGAGTCGAGGTCGACCATGTTGCCCGCCTCCTTGGCGGCGGACGTGCCGGTGTTCATCGCGACGCCCACGTCGGCCTGCGCGAGCGCGGGCGCGTCGTTGGTGCCGTCGCCCGTCATCGCGACGAGCCGCCCCTCGGCCTGCTCGCGGCGGATGAGCGCGAGCTTGTCCTCCGGCGTGGCCTCGGCGAGCACGTCGTCGACGCCGGCCTCCTCGCCGATCGCGCGCGCGGTGAGCGCGTTGTCGCCCGTGATCATCACGGTGCGGATGCCCATGCGGCGCAGCTCGTCGAACCGCGCGCGCATGCCGGGCTTGACGACGTCCTTGAGGTGGACGACGCCGAGCGCGCGAGCGGGCGCGCCGTCCACCGCCTCGGCGACGACGAGCGGCGTGCCGCCCGACCCCGCGATCTCGTCGACCGCGCGGGCGACGTC
>JAEYNO010000199.1 GCA_023412515.1 Actinomycetes bacterium | reverse complement strand
CCCCCCCCCCCCCACGGCCCGTCAGCGCAGCGCGGCGCCCGCCTGCGACGAGGCGGCGAGCGCCGCGGCCCGCAGGGCACCGACGTCGGGCCCCGCGGCGAGCACTCCCCTGCTGGACGACGCGAGCACCTGACGGCGGGCGTCCCCGAAGACCGCGGCAAGCTCGGCGGCCCCCGCACCCTGGGCGCCCACGCCCGGCGCGAGCAGCGGGCCGGCCACGGCCGCGAGGTCGACCCCGGTGTCGCGCACGGCTGTCCCGACCGTCGCACCCACCACGAGACCGATCGACCCGAGCGCGGCCGCGCCGGAGTTCAGCGCCGCCGCGCGCGCGGCGACCTGCGCCGCGACGGTGGGGCCCGCGGCCGTGCGCGCGTGCTGCACGTCCGGACCCTCGGGGTTGGACGTCAGGCAGAGCACGAACAGGCCGCGCCCGGTGGCGAGCGCGAGGTCCACCGCGGGGTCGAGCGACCCGAAGCCCAGGTACGGCGACACCGTGAGCGCGTCCCCCGCGAGCGGTGAGCCGTCCCGCAGGAACGCGTCCGCGTACGCGCCCATCGTCGACCCGATGTCGCCGCGCTTGGCGTCGACCACGATCAGCGTGCCGGTCTCGCGGCCCGCCGCGACGACCTCCTCCAGGACGGCCACGCCCGCGGACCCGTGCCGCTCGAAGAACGCGGCCTGCGGCTTGACCGCCGCGACCCGCCCGGCGACCGCGTCCATGACGCGGTGCGCGAACTCGCGCAGCCCCGTGGCGTCGTCCGGGAGCCCCCACGCGTCGAGCAGCGACGCGTGGGGGTCGATCCCGACGCACAGCGGCCCGTGCGCGTCCATGGCCGCGGCCAGCCGCTCGCCGAAGGGCAGCACGCGTGCGTCCGCCGTCACGCGGGCACCGCCGCGCGCCGCTGCGCGGCCGCCGCGTCGTGCTCCTGCAGGCTCGTCACCGCGAAGGGCCCGGCCCGGCGTGCCTCGATGGCCTGCACGGCCGCCCCCAGCTGCTGCACGGTCGTGACGATCGCCTTGTCCGCGGCGGTCGTGGCCGCACGGATCTCGTACCCGTCGGCGCGCGCACCCTGCCCCGACGGCGTGTTGACGACCATCTCGACCTCGCCCGCAGTGATGAGGTCGACGATCGTCGGCTCGCCCGCCGGCCCGCGGCCGGCCGAGTGCTTGCGGACCACGCGCGACGGGATGCCGCTGCGGCGCAGGACGGCCGAGGTGCCCTCGGTCGCGAGGATCTCGAACCCGAGCTCGACCAGGCGCTTCACGGGGAAGACGATGGAGCGCTTGTCGCGGTCGGCCACCGAGATGAACACCCGTCCCGCGTCCGGCAGCCCGCCGAACGAGGCCGCCTGCGACTTCGCGAACGCCGTCGGGAAGTCGACGTCGAAGCCCATGACCTCGCCCGTCGAGCGCATCTCCGGCCCGAGCACGGTGTCGACGACCTGACCGTCGGCGGTACGGAACCGCTTGAACGGCAGCACGGCCTCCTTGACCGCGATCGGCGCGTCGAGGTCGAGCGTGCTGGCGTCGGTGCGCGGCAGGACGCCCTCGTCGCGCAGCTGCGCGATCGTGCGCCCCGCCATGACCAGCGCCGCCGCCTTGGCGAGGGACACGCCCGTCGCCTTCGACACGAACGGCGCCGTGCGCGACGCGCGCGGGTTCGCCTCGAGGACGTAGAGCACGTCCGACACGAGCGCGAACTGGATGTTCAGCAGCCCGCGGACGCCGACGCCGCGCGCGATCGCCTCGGTCGACGTGCGGATCCGCTCGAGCTCGGCGACCGACAGCGTCACGGGCGGCAGCACGCACGCCGAGTCGCCCGAGTGGATGCCCGCCTCCTCGATGTGCTCCATGACCCCGCCGAGGAACAGCTCGGTGCCGTCGTACAGCGCGTCGACGTCGATCTCGATCGCGTCGTCGAGGAACCGGTCGATGAGCAGCGGCGGCAGCGACGCGCGGTGCCCGCCCACCTGCTCGGCGAGCGCGCGCTCGACGTACTCCGTGAGCTGCGCCTCGTCGTAGACGATCTCCATGCCGCGGCCCCCGAGCACGTACGACGGGCGCACGAGCACCGGGAACCCGATGCGACGCGCGGTCTCCCGCGCACCCTCGAGCGTCGTCGCGGTGCCGAACGCGGGCGCCGGCAGGCCCGCGGCCTCGAGCACGGCGCCGAACTCGCCCCGGTCCTCGGCCGCGTCGATCGCCTCGGGCGGCGTGCCGAGGATCGGCAGGCCCGCGTCGGACAGCCGCTGCGCGAGCGACAGCGGCGTCTGCCCGCCGAGCGTGACGATGAGACCCGCCACGGGGCCCGCCGCGAGCTCGGCCTCGTAGACCTCGAGCACGTCCTCGAACGTCAGCGGCTCGAAGTACAGCCGGTCGGACGTGTCGTAGTCGGTCGACACGGTCTCGGGGTTGCAGTTGACCATGACGGTCTCGAAGTCGCCCTTGAGCGCGAGCGCCGCGTGCACGCACGAGTAGTCGAACTCGATGCCCTGCCCGATGCGGTTCGGCCCCGAGCCGAGGATGAGGATCGCGGGGCGCTCGCGCGGCGCGACCTCGGTCTCCTCGTCGTACGACGAGTAGTGGTACGGCGTGCGCGCCGCGAACTCGGCCGCGCACGTGTCGACCGTCTTGTAGACGGGCCGCACGCCCAGCGCCCAGCGGGTGCGGCGCACGGCGTCCTCGCTGGTCTGCCGCAGCGATGCGACCTGCGTGTCCGACAGGCCGTGGCGCTTGGCCCGCGCGAGCACGTCGCGCGTGAGCGCGGGCGCGTCGGCGGTCTCCTGCGCGACCTCGTTGATGAGCTGCACCTGGTCGAGGAACCACGGGTCGATGCCCGTGCGCGCGTACACGTCGTCGACGGGGACGCCCGCGCGCAGCACCTGCTGCACGTCGACCAGGCGGTGCTCGGTGGGGCGCGAGATCGTCGCGACGAGGCGCTCGAGCTCCTCCCCCGTGGCGGCCTCGCCGTCCCAGTGGAACGTCGAGCCCTTCTTGTCGATCGAGCGCATCGCCTTGCCGAGCGCCTCGGTGAAGTTGCGGCCCATCGCCATGGCCTCGCCGACCGACTTCATGGTCGTCGTCAGCGTGTCGTCGGCGGCCGGGAACTTCTCGAACGCGAACCGCGGGACCTTCACGACCACGTAGTCGAGCGTCGGCTCGAACGACGCGGGCGTCGACCCCGTGATGTCGTTGGGGATCTCGTCGAGCGTGTAGCCGACCGCGAGCTTCGCGGCGATCTTCGCGATCGGGAAGCCCGTGGCCTTCGACGCGAGCGCCGACGACCGGGACACGCGCGGGTTCATCTCGATGACGATCACGCGCCCGGTGTCGGGGTGCACCGCGAACTGGATGTTGCAGCCGCCGGTGTCGACGCCGACCTCGCGGATCACGGCGATGCCGATGTCACGCAGCCGCTGGTACTCGCGGTCCGTGAGCGTCAGCGCGGGCGCGACCGTCACCGAGTCGCCCGTGTGCACGCCGACCGGGTCGACGTTCTCGATCGAGCACACGACCACGACGTTGTCGTGCTTGTCGCGCATGAGCTCGAGCTCGTACTCCTTCCAGCCGAGGATCGACTCCTCCAGGAGCACCTCGGTGGTCGGCGAGTAGTGCAGGCCCTGCCCGACGATGCGCCGCAGGTCGTCCTCGTCGTACGCGATGCCCGAGCCGAGACCACCCATCGTGAACGACGGCCGCACGACCATCGGGTAGCCGAGGTCCTCGGCCGCACCGAGCGCCTCGTCGATCGTGTGGATGATCGCCGAGCGCGCCGACTCCCCGCCGCAGACCTCGACGACCTGCTTGAACTGCTCGCGGTCCTCGCCCTTCTGGATGGCGGGGATGTTCGCGCCGATCAGCTCGACGTCGTACCGCTCGAGCACGCCCGCCTCGTCGAGCGCGATCGCCGCGTTGAGCGCGGTCTGGCCGCCCAGCGTGGGCAGGATCGCGTCGGGACGCTCCTTGGCGATGATCGAGGTGAGCACCTCGGTCGTGATGGGCTCGACGTAGGTCGCGTCGGCGAACTCCGGGTCGGTCATGATCGTGGCCGGGTTGGAGTTCACGAGGACGACCCGCAGGCCCTCCTCCTTGAGCACGCGGCACGCCTGGGTGCCGGAGTAGTCGAACTCGCAGGCCTGGCCGATGACGATCGGGCCGGAGCCGATGACGAGGACGGACTTCAGGTCGTCGCGGCGGGGCATCAGGCGGCGCCCTTCTGGTTCGTCGCGTCGCCGCCGGTCGTGCCGGCGCCGTCGCGGTGGGAGGTCATGAGGTCGAGGAAGCGGTCGAACAGGTAGGCCGCGTCGTGCGGGCCGGCGGCCGCCTCGGGGTGGTACTGCACCGAGAACGCCGGCAGGTCGAGCGCCTCGAGGCCCTCGACGACCTCGTCGTTGAGGTCGACGTGCGACACCCGGACGCGGCCGTAGCGGCCGCCGTCGAACGGCGCGACGGTCTCGGCGTCGAGCGGCGCGTCGACCGCGAAGCCGTGGTTGTGGGCCGTGATCTCGACCTTGCCGGTCGTGCGGTCCATGACCGGCTGGTTCACGCCGCGGTGCCCGTACTGCAGCTTGTAGGTGCCGAAGCCCAGGGCACGGCCGAACAGCTGGTTGCCGTAGCAGATGCCGAAGAACGGGATCCGGCGGTCGAGCACGCCGCGCAGCACGTCGATCTCGTGGCGCGCCGCGGCCGGGTCGCCCGGGCCGTTGGAGAAGAACACGCCGTCGGGCTGCACCGCGAGGACGTCCTCGATGCTCGACGTCGCGGGCAGCACGTGCACCTCGACGCCGCGCTCGGCCAGGCGCTGCGGCGTCATGGCCTTGATGCCCAGGTCGACCGCCGCGACGCGCGCGCGGGGCTCGTCGAGCGGCGTGCCGTCGGGGCCGAGGGCCGGCACGACGTACGCGGCGTCGACGCTGACCTCGCCGGCCAGGTCGGCACCCGTCATCGCGGGCGCCGTCAGCACCTCGTCGACGAGCTCGTCGACCGGGCGCCGCTCCCCCTCGGGACGCACGAGCGCGTCGCCCGAGAAGATGCCGGCGCGCATGACGCCGCGCTCGCGCAGGTGCCGTGTGAGCGCCCGGGTGTCGACGTCGCTGATGCCGACGACGCCCTGCGCCGCGAGCTCGTCGTCGAGCGAGCGGCGCGAGCGCCAGCTCGACGGACGGCGCGCGGGGTCCCGCACGACGTACCCGGCGACCCAGATGCGCCGCGACTCGGGGTCCTCGTCGTTGACGCCGGTGTTGCCGATGTGCGGCGCGGTCATGACCACGACCTGCCGGTGGTACGACGGGTCGGTCAGGGTCTCCTGGTAGCCCGTCATGCCGGTGTTGAAGACGATCTCGCCGAGCGTCCGCCCGGTCGCGCCGTACGCGCGTCCGGTGAACGTGCGGCCGTCCTCGAGGACGAGGATCGCGTCGCTCATGCCTGCTCCTCTCGCGCCGGGGGCGCGGCGTCGGTGTCGGTGGGGGCCGCGACGAGCGCGCGGGCGGCGTCGAGCAGCGTGCCGCGCTCGGCGTCGTGGCGCACGTGCAGCGCGGTGTCGAGGGGTGTGCCGGTGGTGGGGTCCGGCACCCAGGTGAGGACCACGAGGCCGTCGCGGCCGACGAACTTGCCGGCCTGGCCGCTCGCGGTGCCGACGGCGGTCAGCGCGGCGGCGGGCACCCACACGTCGCGCGCACCCGTGCGGGTCACGGCGACGCCGTCGGCGTGCACGCGCACGCGTGCCGGGCTGCGGACGCCCAGGT
>JAEYNO010000198.1 GCA_023412515.1 Actinomycetes bacterium | reverse complement strand
CGTGTCGGCCGGGATGCTCGCCGCCGCCGCCCGGCTCGACGCCGCCGCGGGCACCCGCACACCGCTCGTGCAGGCGGACGCGCGTGCGCTGCCGTTCGCCGACGCGGCGTTCGACGTCGCGTTCACGGCGTTCGGCGCCCTGCCGTTCGTGCCCGACGCCGAGCGCGTGCACCGCGAGGTCGCGCGCATTCTGCGGCCGGGCGGCCGGTGGGTGTTCTCGGTCACCCACCCGCTGCGCTGGGCGTTCCCCGACGACCCGAGCGAGCACGGGCTGACCGCGACGCGCTCGTACTTCGACCGCCGGCCGTACGTCGAGACAGCCGCCGACGGGCGCGTGCTGTACGCCGAGTACCACCGCACGGTCGCCGACCACGTCGCCGACGTCGTGGGCGCCGGGTTCGTGCTCGACGGCCTGGTCGAGCCCGAATGGCCTGCGGGCCACGAGCGCGTGTGGGGCGGGTGGGGGCCGGTGCGCGGCGCCCGGCTGCCCGGGACGCTGATCGTGCGCGCGCACCGACTCCGCACCTGAGCGGGGCGCTCCCCCGGTCAGTGGGACGTCGCCTTCTCGGCGCCCGCACCCGTGAGGGAGCGGACCTCCATCTCGGCGAACTTCTCGGGGTGCGGCTTCTCCTTCGACAGCAGCGTGCCGACGATCCCGAGCAGGAACGCCAGCGGGATCGACACGATCCCGGGGTTCTCGAGCGGGAACACCGCGAAGTCGACGCCCGTGTCGCGGATCATCGACAGGCTCTCGCCCGTCGCGGGGTCGACCTTGCCCGACACGACCGGCGACAGCGCGATGAGGAGCACGCACGAGACGAGCCCGCCGTACATGCTCCACAGCGCGCCCGCGGTGTTGAACCGCTTCCAGAACAGCGAGTAGATGATCGTCGGCAGGTTGGCCGACGCCGCGACGGCGAACGCGAGCGCGACGAGGAACGCGACGTTCTGCCCGTTGGCGAAGATGCCCCCGACGATCGCGAGCGCGCCGATCGCCACGACGGTGATCCGCGCGACGCGCACCTCGCCGTCCGGCGCGACCTCGCCCCGCTTGATGACCGACGCGTAGATGTCGTGCGCGAAGGACGCCGCTGCCGTGATCGTGAGGCCCGCGACCACCGCGAGGATCGTGGCGAAGGCGACCGCCGAGATGATCCCGAGCAGGAACACCCCGCCGAGCTCGTACGCGAGCAGCGGCGCGGCCGAGTTGGCCTTGCCCGGTGCGCCGAGGATCCGCTCGGGCCCGACGATCGCCCCGGCCCCGTAGCCGAGCACGAGCGTGAACAGGTAGAAGATGCCGATCAGCCAGATCGCCCACACGACCGACCGGCGCGCCTCCTTGGCCGAGGGCACCGTGTAGAACCGCATGAGCACGTGCGGCAGGCCGGCGGTGCCGAGCACGAGCGCGAGCGCGAGCGACAGGAAGTTCAGCTGGGTGAGCGCCGAGGCGCCGTACTGGCGCCCGGGCTCGATGAGCGTCTCGCCGCCCTCGCCCGCCGTGTCGATCGCGCCCTGCAGCAGCGCGGACAGGTCGAACCCGTACCGCGCGAGCACCCAGAGCGTCATGACGCCTGCGCCGGCGATCAGCAGCACGGCCTTGATGATCTGCACCCAGGTGGTGCCCTTCATGCCGCCGACCAGCACGTACATGATCATGAGCGCGCCCACGACGGCGATGACGAGGCCCTGCGCGGCCGCGTTGTCGATGCCGAGCAGCAGCGCCACGAGCCCGCCGGCGCCGGCCATCTGCGCGAGCAGGTAGAAGAACACGACCGCGAGCGTCGAGATCGCCGCCGCCATCCGCACGGGCCGCTGCCGCAGGCGGAACGACAGCACGTCGGCCATGGTGAAGCGCCCGGTGTTGCGCAGCAGTTCCGCGACCAGGAGCAGCGCCACGAGCCACGCGACGAGGAAGCCGATCGAGTAGAGGAACCCGTCGTACCCGTACACGGCGATCGCGCCGCAGATGCCGAGGAACGACGCGGCCGACAGGTAGTCGCCCGCGATGGCGGTGCCGTTCTGCGGTCCGGTGAAGGAGCGCCCGGCGGCGTAGTAGTCCGCGGCGCTGCGGTTGTTCCGCGACGCGCGGAAGACGATGACCATCGTCACGAGCACGAAGGCGCCGAAGATCGCGATGTTGACCGCCGGCTCGCCGACCTGCTCGGCGGGGGCGGCCGCGGCCAGGGCCGGGGCGGTGAGGGCGTTCACGCGACGCTCCCCTCGCCGTGGCGGCGGCTCGCGGTGTCGTCCAGCACGGCGCCGGACTCGATGTGCTCGCGCAGCCGCTCCGCGACCGGGTCCTGCTTCTGGTTGGCCCACCGGGCGTACGCCATGGTGATGACGAACGTCGACACGAACTGCCCCAGGCCCAGCAGCAGGCCGACGGTGACGTTCCCCGCGACGCGCGTGCTCATGAGGTCGTGCGCGTAGTTCGCGAGCAGCACGTAGAGGAAGTACCAGACGAGGAACAGCGCCGTCAGCGGGAAGACGAACCGCCGGAAGCGCCGCCGCAGGTCCTGGAACTCCGCCGAGCGCTGCACACGCTGGTAGTCGGTCTCGTGATGACTCTCGGACACGTGCACCTCCGGGGGTCCCGGTCGGCACCGTCGCCGACCGCAGGTCGCCCACTGTGGCCTACATCACCCCCACAATCCAGACTTCGCGGCGCGAAACGCCGAGCGTGTCGCGCCGGACGACCACCGAGGTCACGCGATCCGGTGACTCACGGCTCGCAGGCGCGACGACGCGGACGGGCGCGACTAGCCTGCGCGCCCGTCCGGTGCGCGGTCTCCCGACGCGGCGACGCGCGGCCCGTGCGGCACCGCCGTCGCGCGCCGGTCAGTGCCCGGCGGCGTGCCAGCTCGCCCCTACGCCCACCGAGACGTCGAGCGGCACGTCGAGCGGACCGCCCGGCAGACCGTCGCCCGCGTGCCCCATCTGCTCGCGCACGAGCGCCTCGACCTCGTCCTGCTCGCCGTCGGCGACCTCGAGCACCAGCTCGTCGTGGACCTGCAGCAGCATGCGCGACGTCAGCCCGCGGCGCGTCAGCTCGCGGTCGACGCCGAGCATCGCGACCTTGATGAGGTCGGCCGCACTGCCCTGGATCGGCGCGTTGAGCGCCATCCGCTCGGCCATCTCGCGACGCTGCCGGTTGTCGCTCGTGAGGTCCGGCAGGTACCGGCGGCGGCCGAGGATCGTCGCGGTGTAGCCGGTCGCGCGCGCCTGGTCGACAACCCCGGTGAGGTAGTCCCGCACGCCGCCGAACCGCTCGAAGTAGTCCGCCATGAGCGCCGACGCCTCGGCCACCTCGATCGACAGCTGCTGCGACAACCCGTACGACGAGAGCCCGTACGCGAGGCCGTAGCTCATCGCCTTGATCTTCGACCGCATCGCCGACGTGACCTCGTCGGTCGGCACGCCGAACACGCGCGAGCCGACATAGCTGTGCAGGTCCTCCCCCGAGCGGAACGCCGCGATGAGGCCCTCGTCGCCCGACAGGTGCGCCATGATGCGCATCTCGATCTGCGAGTAGTCCGCCGTGAGCAGCGTCGCGTACCCCGGGCCGACCACGAACGTGCGACGGATCTGGCGACCCGCCTCGGTACGGATCGGGATGTTCTGCAGGTTGGGGTCCGCCGACGACAGGCGCCCGGTCGCGGCGATCGTCTGCTGGAAGGTCGTGTGGATGCGACCGTCGTCGCCGACGGACCGCAGCAGGCCCTCGACGGTCTGCCGCAGGCGGATCGTGTCGCGGTGCGCGAGCAGGTGCTCGAGGAACGGGTGCCCGGTGCGCGCGAACAGGTCCGTCAACGCCGCCGCGTCGGTCGTGTAGCCCGTCTTGATCCGCTTGGTCTTGGGCATGCCCAGCTGGTCGAACAGCACCTCCTGCAGCTGCTTGGGCGACCCGAGGTTCACCTCGCGGCCGATGACCGCGTAGGCGTCGGCGGCGGCGGCCTGCACCTGGGCGTCGAACTCGCGCTCGAGCGACGTCAGGTCGTCGCGGTCGATCGCGATGCCGGTGCGCTCCATGCGTGCCAGGACGTCCTGCAGCGGCAGCTCGAGGTCGGTCAGCAGCCCCGCGGCGCCCCGGTCGGCCACCTCGGCGCCGAGCACGTCCACGAGATCGCGCACCGCCGCGGCACGCACCGCGGCACGTCGGCCCTCGTCCGCGCCGTCCACCTCGAGGTCGAGCGCACCCTGGCCCGCCGACGAGTCGTCGTCGCCGCCCAGCTCGCGGTGCAGGTAGCCGATCGCGAGGTCCGGCAGGTCGTACGCGCGCCGGTCGGGCTGGCACAGGTAGGCCGCGAGCTCGGTGTCGTAGGTGACGCCTCGCAGAGGCAGGCCGCGGCCGTCGAGCGCGTGCCAGGCCTCCTTCGCCGCGTGCAGCGCCTTGCCGCGCGAGGGGTCCGCGAGCCAGGCCGCGAGCGCGGTCTCGTCCGCGGGGTCGATCGCCGTGAGGTCGTAGGCCACGGCCTGGCCGGCCGCGTCGGCGATCGCGACGCCCCACGCGTCGCCGCGGGCGGGCGCGCCGGACCCGCGGACGTCGAGCCCGAGCACGTCGTCGCGACGCTCGTCGAGCCACGCCGCGAGCCCGCCGACCCCGGTCTCGACGAGGTCGAGCGCGGCCGCGGTCGCGACGCGCTCGTCGCGCCCCTCGTCGGGGAGCATCGCGAACAGCCGGTCGCGCAGGGTCCGGAACTCGAGCTCGTCGAGCAGCGCGTGCAGCGCGGCGCGGTCCCACGGCCGGACCGCGAGGTCCTCGGGCCCGACCGGGAGCTCGAGGTCGGTGAGCAGCCGGTTCAGCTCGCGGTTCAGCGCGACCTGCTCGACGTGCGCGCGCAGCGACTCCCCGGCCTTGCCGGTGATCCGCTCGGCGTTCTCGAGCACGCCCGCCAGGCCGTCGTACTGGCCGATCCACTTGGCGGCCGTCTTGGGTCCGACGCCGGGGACGCCCGGCAGGTTGTCGCTGGTCTCGCCCACGAGAGCGGCGACGTCGGGGTAGCGCTCCGGCGGCACGCCGTACTTGGCCTCGACCGCCTCGGGCGTCATGCGCGCCATCTCCGACACGCCGCGCACCGGGTACAGCACGGTGACCGTCTCGGACACGAGCTGGAAGGAGTCGCGGTCGCCCGAGCAGATGGCGACGTGCATGCCCTGCTCGCGCGCCTGCGTCGTGAGCGTCGCGAGGATGTCGTCCGCCTCGAAGCCGGGCTTGTCGAGCACCTGCACGTGCATGGTCGCCAGGAGCTGCTTGATGACGTCCACCTGGCCGCGGAACGGCTCGGGCGTCGCGGCGCGGTTGCCCTTGTACGACTCGAGCCGCTCGGTGCGGAACGTCGTGCGGCCCGCGTCGAACGCGACCGCGACGTGCGTCGGCTGCTCGTCGCGCAGCAGGTTCGCGAGCATCGACGTGAAGCCGAACACCGCGTTCGTCGGCTGGCCGGACGACGTCGCGAAGTTCTCCACGGGGAGCGCGTAGAACGCGCGGTACGCCATCGAGTGCCCGTCGATCAGGAGCAGGCGCGGGGTGGTCGTGGTGCTGGTCGCTGGCTGGTCGGCGCTCACGGTGCCAACCTATCTGCCATGTCCGACACCGCCGCGCCCTTCGCCATGCCCCCGACCGACGGCACGCTGATCGCGCGGCTCGGCATCGACGTGCTCGACGTGCGGCCCGACGGCGCGGTCGGCACCATGCCCGTCGAGGGCAACACGCAGCCCTACGGGCGGCTGCACGGCGGCGCGTCCGCCGCGCTCGCCGAGACGCTCGGGTCGCTCGCGGCGGTCGCGCACGCGGGCCCGGGCCGCGCGGCGGTCGGCGTCGAGCTCAACGCGACGCACCAC
>JAEYNO010000059.1 GCA_023412515.1 Actinomycetes bacterium | reverse complement strand
GCCCGACCCCGCGGGCGTCGCGCGCGCGACCCGCGCCGCGGTGTGGAGCGCGTGCCTGCTGCTGGCCGGCGTCGTGCTGCTCAGTGCGCCGTACCCGGGTCTGCTGGTCGCCCCCGTCACGGCCGTCGCGAGCCTGGCGTTCGCGATCGTCGCGGTGACGCGCGCGGCCCGCGCGCGGGCGCGCGGACCGGTCGTCGCGCTGTCCGTCGTCCTCGTCGTCGCGTCGCTCATGTGGACGTTCCTCAGCGCGCAGTCGCTGCTCTACGTCGACGCCGTGCGCGACCTGCAGCGGTGCAGCGGCGCCGCTCTGACGCAGCAGGCGCAGAGCGCGTGCCAGTCGCAGTTCGAGCGAGACGTCCGCGAGCGGATCGGGTCGGCGTTCGGCCTCGGCGGCTGAGCCCGCCAGGGTCGGCGACGACGCGGCGGTCAGCCGGTCACCTCCGGGCCCGGCCCGCTCCCGGTCCCGCCCGGGTCCCGACCTCCCGGCTCCGTGGACGTCGCGTCGGGCGCCACGGAGGTGCCCGCACGTCGCCGCTCCCGCCGTCGCCGGACGGCCGCGCGCACCTCGGGGTCGAACGGGACGCTCGCGCACGCCGCCGCGAGCGCGGTGCCCAGCGCAGCGAGCAGGGCGACCAGGCCGACGTGCGCCCCGACGTGCGCCATGCGCCCCGGGCCTGCGGCACCGCTCGCGGCGGCCACGAGCGCCGCGACGAGGACACCGACCGTGACCGCGAGGGACCCCAGGGCGACACCCACGTCACGCGGCCGCGTCGACGCCGACCAGCGCCGGAGCCCGACGCCCGCGAGCACGCCGACGGCGAGCACGAGCACCGGTGCGGCCAGGAGCGGCCCGCCGCCCGCGTCGGGCAGCGCGCCGAGCAGCGGCAGCGCCGGCAGCGGTCCGGCCACGACCTCGTCGGGTGCGAACCGGGTGCCCGCACCGACCGCGAAGCCCGGCCCGACGACCCAGGCGAGCGCCCACACCACGAGGTTCGGCACGAACGCGAGCTCGGCCACCGCGAGGACGGTCCCGCCGACCGCGTCGAGCGAGAGCCCGGTGACGACCTCGGCGACGGTGGCGTGACCGGCGGCGACCCACACGGTCGTGACGACGGACGCGACCAGCACGAGCGCCGCGGTCGCCATCGCACCGGCGCGCAGCCCGGCCGCGGCACCGCCCGGCAGGCGGTCCCGCAGCGGTGCGACCACCCGCTCCCAGCTCGGCGCCTCGGGCCGCCGCGCGAGCCCCACGCCCAGGCCCACGCCGCCCACGACGAGCCCGCCCGTGACCGCGCGGAGCACGCCCCCGGCACCGGCGCCGGTGACCAGGGCGACCAGTGCGGTGAGCAGCGTGTAGGCCCCGACGCCGGCGAGCGCGGCACCGCGGGTCGCGTGGCCCGAGCGACGCGCCGACGCGTAGCACGTGAACACCGCGAGCGCCGTGAGCCCCAGCGGCACGACCGACACGACGGCGCCGCCCAGGGTCGCGGGCACGCCGTGCGCGAGGAGCCACAGGTTGGCGGCGACGACGACCGCCCGGGTCCACGCGACGTCGGCGTTGGCCGGGTCGGCCGAGGTCGCGACGAACACCGCGACGGCCGGCAGCGTGACAGCGAGCAGCGACAGCGCGGCGCCCTGCAGCGCGGTCAGCGCCCCGACGGCCCAGCGCGGCGCGCCGTCGATCGCCGACGTGAAGAACGACGGGCGCGGGTCGTCCTGCAGGACGCGGCGCACGCGTCCCGTGGTCGGGACGGGACCGGTGGAGGTGGGCACCCGCCCATGGTCGCCGCTCCGCCGGCCGGGCGACGGCACCCCGACCCGGCGCGTCGTGGTCCTGCGGCCCCGTGACGCACGAGACCGGAGGACCGGGGCCTTCCGGGCCCGGTCCGCCGGTCTCGTCGGACGCGTCAGGCGGAGAGGATCTCGCGCGCGAGCGCGGCCGTCTCCGACGGGGTCTTGCCGACCTTGACGCCGGCGGCCTCGAGGGCCTCCTTCTTGGCCTGCGCGGTGCCGGACGAGCCGGACACGATCGCACCGGCGTGGCCCATCGTCTTGCCCTCGGGGGCCGTGAAGCCCGCGACGTAGCCGACGACCGGCTTGGTGACGTTCGCCTGGATGTAGGCGGCGGCCCGCTCCTCGGCGTCGCCGCCGATCTCGCCGATCATGACGATGAGGTCCGTGTCGGGGTCGGCCTCGAACGCGGCGAGCGCGTCGATGTGCGTCGTCCCGATGATCGGGTCGCCCCCGATGCCGACGGCCGACGAGAACCCGAAGTCCCGCAGCTCGTACATCATCTGGTAGGTCAGCGTGCCGGACTTGCTCACCAGGCCGATGGGGCCGGGCCCGGTGATGTCCGCCGGGATGATCCCCACGTTCGACTGCCCGGGGGTGATCAGGCCGGGGCAGTTGGGGCCGATCAGGCGCACGCCCGCGTCCTGGGCCGCAGCGAAGAAGGCGGCGGTGTCGGCCACCGGGACGCCCTCGGTGATGACGACGATGAGCGGCACGCGCGCCTCGATCGCCTCGAGCACCGCCTCCTTGGTGAACTGCGGCGGCACGAACACCACGGACACGTCGGCACCGGTGACGCGCACCGCCTCGGCGACGGTGCCGAACACCGGCACGTCGCGGCCGGGGAACCTCACCGTCTCCCCCGCCTTGCGGGGGTTGACCCCGCCGACGACGTCGGTGCCGGAGGCGAGCATCCGGGTGGTGTGCTTGGTCCCCTCGGACCCGGTCATGCCCTGGACGACGACCTTGGAGCTGCTGGTCAGGAAGACGGCCATGTTCT
>JAEYNO010000041.1 GCA_023412515.1 Actinomycetes bacterium | reverse complement strand
GCCGCGGCCGCGGCCGCCGCGGTGCTGGTCGTCCGGTCGCCGTACCAGCCGCTGAGCTACGGCATCTGCCCGTCGGTGCTCTTCCTCGGCGTGTACTGCCCGGGGTGCGGCGGCCTGCGCGCGACCCACGACATGCTCACGGGCGACCTCGCGGGCGCGTTCGCGGCGAACCCGTTGTGGACGCTCGCGGCACCGCTGCTCGCCGCCACGTGGGTCGTGTGGACCTGGCGTCGCCTGCGCGGCGGGCCGCCGCTCACGGCACCGCGGTGGCTGCCGTGGACCGTGCTCGTCGTGGTCGTCGCGTTCGCGGTCCTGCGCAACGTGCCGGTGCTGGTGCCCTACCTCTCGCCCGGTCCGCTGCCCTGACCGCCGTGCGCCGTCCCGTCCCCGTCCCCGTGATCCTGGAGGTCGCACCATGACGCAGCCGCACGAGCCGCGCGTCGGCCACGCGCCCCTGACTCCCGAGGCCCCGGCCTACGGTCGCGAGGGCGCCTACGCGTCCTACGACGTCGACGCGTCGGCGCACGACGCCGGTGCTCTCGTCGCCGCGAGACCCGACGGCCGCCCGTCGGCGGGCCACCCGCCCGTCGGCGGCACCCCGGCGGGTCATCCGGGCGCGGGCGACCCGGCGGCCGGCTACCCGCCTCCGGGCTACCCGCCTGCGGGGTACGGAGCGGCGCCGTACTACCCGCGCAACGACCTCGCGGTGTGGTCCCTCGTGCTGGGGCTGCTCTCGGTGCTGGGCTGCGTGTTCTTCACCGGGATCCCCGCGGTCGTCGTGGGCGGGAACGCGCGCAGGGCCGCGGCCGCGGGGGAGGCGAACAACGACGGCATGGCGACCGCGGGCGTCGTCCTCGGGTGGGTCGGCACGGCCCTGGGCGGCCTGCTCGCGATCATGTTCGTGCTGACCGTGCTGCTCCCGCTGGTGTTCGTCGGGTTCGCCGTGCCGTTCCTCGACGGCCCCTGGCGCTACTAGACCGGGACGACCTGCGCGGGCCCGGCCGGCGGAGCCCCCGGTCCCACGCCTCGGGCGGTGGACGGGGGCACCCGGGCGCCCGTCTACGATGACGAGGCGGTGGCGAGGACCCGAGGACGGGGCCGACGCCGCACCGACCGGCCAGAGGGGATGATCCGTCGATGACCGTGCTGGACGACATCGTTGCGGGGGTGCGCGAGGACCTGGCCGCACGCGAGGCGGCGACACCCCTGGCCGAGCTCAAGGAGCGGGCGGCCCGGCGCGAGTCCGCGCTGCAGTGCGTCTCGCGTCTCAAGGCCGCCGACGCGGTCACGGTGATCGCCGAGGTGAAGCGCTCGAGCCCGAGCAAGGGCGCGCTGGCCTCGATCTCCGACCCCGCGGCGCTCGCGGCCGAGTACGAGAAGGGCGGGGCGGCGGCGATCTCGGTGCTCACCGAGCAGCGCCGGTTCAACGGCTCGCTCGCCGACCTCGACGCGGTGCGCGCGCGCGTCGACGTGCCGGTGCTCCGCAAGGACTTCGTGGTCTCGCCGTACCAGGTGTGGGAGGCCCGCGCGCACGGCGCCGACCTCGTGCTGCTGATCGTCGCGGCCCTCGAGCAGACCGTGCTCGAGTCGCTCGTCGAGCGGGTCCACTCGCTCGGGATGACCGCGCTGGTCGAGGTGCACGACACCGAGGAGGTCGCGCGCGCGGTGGACGCGGGCGCCCGCGTCGTCGGTGTCAACGCGCGCGACCTGCGCTCGCTCGAGGTCGACCGCACGACGTTCGCCCGGGTCGCGCCCGCGATCCCGTCCGACCTCGTCAAGGTCGCCGAGTCCGGCGTGCGCGGCCCGCACGACGTCATGGACTACGCACGCGCCGGCGCGGACGTCGTCCTGGTGGGCGAGGCGCTCGTCACGGACGACGCGCCGCGTCAGTCCGTCGCGGACCTCGTCGCGGCGGGGTCGCACCCCTCGCTGCGGGCGGTGCGCCAGTGACCGCCGGGCGCGCTCAGGACGGCCGGCGGCTGCGGGACGTGCTGCTGGGCGGTGGTCCGCTCGCGACGCACCAAGGCCCGTACTTCGGTGAGTTCGGCGGACGCTTCGTGCCCGAGGCGCTGATCGCGGCCCTCGACGAGCTCGAGACGGCGTACCACAAGGCGCTCGCCGACCCGGCGTTCTCCGACGAGCTCGAGCGGCTGCACCGCACGTACACCGGACGCCCGAGCCCGCTGACCGAGGTCCCGCGGTTCGCGCGCCACGTGGGCGACGGCGTGCGCGTGTTCCTCAAGCGCGAGGACCTCAACCACACCGGCTCGCACAAGATCAACAACGTGCTGGGGCAGGCGCTGTTGGTCAAGCGCATGGGCAAGAAGCGCGTGATCGCCGAGACGGGCGCCGGTCAGCACGGCGTCGCGACCGCCACCGCCGCGGCCCTGCTCGACCTCGACTGCACGATCTACATGGGCGAGGAGGACACGCAGCGCCAGGCTCTCAACGTCGCACGCATGCAGCTCCTCGGCGCGACCGTCGTCCCGGTCGCGATCGGCTCCCGCACGCTCAAGGACGCGATCAACGAGGCGCTGCGCGACTGGGTCGCCAACGTCGACACGACGCACTACCTGCTGGGGACCGTGACCGGCCCGCACCCGTTCCCCGAGATGGTGCGCGACTTCCACAAGGTCATCGGTGACGAGGCGCGCGCCCAGCTGCTCGCCGAGACCGGCCGGCTGCCCGACGCGGTCGCGGCCTGCGTGGGCGGCGGGTCGAACGCGATGGGGATCTTCAACGCGTTCCTCGACGACCCGGACGTGCGGCTCTTCGGCTTCGAGGCGGGCGGCGCCGGGGTGGACTCGGGGCGGCACGCCGCGCGGTTCTCGGGCGGCTCGCCGGGCGTGCTGCAGGGCACGCGCAGCTACCTGCTCCAGGACGAGGACGGCCAGACGCTGCCGAGCCACTCGGTGTCCGCCGGGCTGGACTACCCGAGCGTGGGCCCCGAGCACGCGTGGCTGCACGACATCGGGCGCGCGCAGTACCGACCGGTGACGGACGACGAGGCGATGGACGCGTTCCGGGTGCTGTGCCGGACCGAGGGGATCATCCCGGCCATCGAGTCGGCGCACGCCCTCGCGGGCGCGATCCAGCTCGGCCGCGAGGCGGCCACGTGGTCGAGCGACGGGCACGAGCCCGTGCTCCTGGTGAACCTGTCGGGGCGCGGGGATAAGGACGTCGCGACGGCCGCCGCGTGGTTCGGGCTCATCGAGGACGAGCCGGTGGTCAAGGCGGACGAGGGAGAGCAGCTGTGAGCACGACGCAGGTCCGGTCGCTCACGGGGACGCGGCTCGACGCGCTGGCCGCGGGGGAGTCGCCGCGCGCCGCGCTCGTCGGCTACCTGCCGGTCGGCTTCCCGTCGGTGCCCGGCTCCGCCCGCGCCGCGCGGACGATGGTCGAGGCGGGCGTCGACGTCGTCGAGCTCGGCATGCCGTACTCGGACCCCGTCATGGACGGTCCCGTCATCCAGCGCGCGGTCGACCGGGCGCTCGCGCAGGGCACGCGCGTGCGCGACACGCTGCGGGTGGTCGAGGAGATCGCCGACGCCGGTGCGCCCGTGCTGGTCATGACGTACTGGAACCTCGTGCTGCGGTACGGCGTGGAGGCGTACGCGCGCGACCTCGCCGCCGCCGGCGGCGCGGGCCTCATCACGCCGGACCTCGTGCCGGACGAGGCCGGGCAGTGGCTCGCCGCGGCCGACGAGCACGCGCTCGACCGGGTGTTCCTCGTCGCCCCGAGCTCGACGCCTGAGCGGCTCGCCTCCACGGTGGCCGCGAGCCGCGGCTTCGTCTACGCGGCGTCGACCATGGGCGTCACGGGGGAGCGCGCGACGGTCGGCGACCGCGCCGAGCAGCTCGTCGCGGACACGCGGGCCGCCGGTGCCGACCGCGTCTGCGTCGGGCTCGGCGTCTCGCGACCCGAGCAGGCCGCGCAGGTCGCCGCGTACGCCGACGGCGTGATCGTCGGCTCGGCGCTGGTGCGCGCCCTGCTGGACGCCCCGGACGAGAGCACCGGCCTCGACGCGCTCGCGGCGACGGCCGCCGGGCTGGCGGACGGCGTGCGTTCCGCGCGGCGGGTCGCGCGGTGACCGGGGCGCTCGCACTGGCGATCCCCAGCCCCTCGCGGGGCGTGTGGCACCTCGGCCCGTTCCCGCTGCGCGCGTACGCGATCGCGATCCTCGTCGGCATCGTCGTCGCCGTGGTGGTGACCCAGCGACGCTGGCGCGAGCGTGGGGGCGACCCCGAGACGGTCCTCGACATCACCTACTGGGCCGTGCCGTTCGGGATCGTCGGCGGCCGGCTGTACCACGTCATCAGCTCGCCGGCGAAGTACTTCGGCGAGGGCGGCGACCCCTGGAAGGCGTTCGCCATCTGGGAAGGCGGTCTCGGCATCTGGGGCGCCGTGGCCCTCGGCGCCGTGGGTGCATGGATCGGCTGCCGTCGCGCGGGCGTGCGGCTCGCGCCGTTCGCCGACGCGCTCGCGCCGGGTCTGCTGCTCGCGCAGGGCATCGGCCGGCTCGGCAACTGGTTCAACCAGGAGCTGTTCGGCGCGCCGACGACGCTGCCGTGGGGCCTGCGCATCGACGACGCGCACCTGCCCCCGGGCTACGAGTCCGGCACGCTGTTCCACCCGACGTTCCTGTACGAGCTGCTGTGGAACCTCGCGGCGGCCGGGCTGCTCGTCTACCTGGACCGACGCCGCCGGCTCGGGCACGGCCGGGTCTTCTGGCTCTACGTGGTCCTCTACACCGCGGGCCGGCTGTGGATCGAGCTGCTGCGCATCGACCCGGCCGAGACCGTGCTGGGTCTGCGGCTCAACGTCTGGACCTCGATCCTGGTGGGCCTCGGCGCGCTGGTAGCGTTCGTCGTGGTCGGGCGCCGGCATCCCGGACGCGAGACGACCCTCCTGCTGACACCCCCCACGACGCAGGACGACGAGGCGGACGCCTCCGAGCGCACCCGGTGACACCGGGCGGCCGGGCCCCGTCTCGTGAGAGGTGGGGAACCGACCCGCGCTGCGGGCGGTATCGTCGCCTCACTGCACGGGCCGACGACGTCCCGGTACCCCCTTGTTCGTGCGATGCCCCGCCCCCGGGGACTGTGAGGACGGTGCGCTGATGTCGACGTCGCCCGTGAGCCCTGGCGCCCCCGTGGCGCCCTCCCGGCACGCGCTGTACGACCCGGCGGCCGAGCACGACGCGTGCGGCTTCGCCTGGGTCGCGACCCTGCGCGGCACGCCCGGTCGCGACATCGTCGACGCCGGCCTGACCGCGCTGCTCAACCTGGACCACCGCGGCGCGGTCGGTGCCGAGGAGGACAGCGGCGACGGCGCCGGCATCCTCACGCAGATCCCGGACGCGTTCCTGCGCGACGTGGTCGACGCCGAGCTGCCGCCCGCCGGCCACTACGCGATCGGCATGGCGTTCCTGCCGCAGGACGACGACGCACGGGCCGAGGCGGTCGCCGCGGTCGAGGCGGTCGCGGCGGAGGAGAAGCTCGAGGTCCTCGCGTGGCGCGAGGTCGTCGTCACGGCCGACCTCGTGGGCCCGACGGCGCGCGCCTCGATGCCCGTCTTCCGGCAGCTCGTCGTGGCGGACCCGTCGCGCGAGCTCGCAGGCATCGACCTGGACCGTCGCGCGTACCGGTTGCGCAAGCGCGCCGAGCGCGAGCACGGCGTGTACTTCGCGTCGCTGTCGGCGCGGACCATCACGTACAAGGGCATGCTCACGACCGCCCAGCTCGAGCCGTTCTTCGCGGACCTGTCCGACCCGCGCTACGCGTCCGAGATCGCGCTCGTCCACTCGCGCTTCTCGACCAACACGTTCCCGTCCTGGCCGCTCGCGCAGCCGTTCCGGATGATCGCGCACAACGGCGAGATCAACACCGTCAAGGGCAACCGCAACTGGATGGCCGCGCGCGAGGGCATGCTCTCCTCCGAGCTGCTGGGCGACCTCGAGCCGCTGCTGCCGGTGTGCACGCCGGGCGGGTCGGACTCGGGCAGCTTCGACGAGGTCCTCGAGCTGCTCCACCTCGCGGGCCGCTCGCTGCCGCACGCGATCATGATGATGATCCCGGAGCCGTGGGAGAACCACGGGCAGATGGACCCGGCGACGCGCGCGTTCTTCGAGTACCACTCGACGCTCATGGAGCCGTGGGACGGCCCGGCGGCCATGACGTTCACGGACGGCACGCTCATCGGTGCCGTGCAGGACCGCAACGGCCTGCGTCCCGGGCGCTACTGGGTGACCGAGGACGGCCTCGTCGTGTGCGCGTCCGAGGCCGGCGTGCTGGACCTCGACCCCGCGACCATCGTCGCGAAGGGCCGGCTCGAGCCGGGCCTGTTCTTCCTCGTCGACACGGGTCAGGGCCGCATCGTCGCGGACACCGAGGTCATGGCGCAGCTCGCCGCCCAGCGGCCGTACGGCCAGTGGGTGCAGGAGAACGTCGTGCGCCTCGAGCAGCTGCCCGAGCGCGAGCATGTCGCTCACTCGTCGGCCTCCGTGCGGCGGCGCCAGCGCGCGTTCGGGTACACGGAGGAGGAGCTGAAGATCCTGCTGACGCCCATGGCGTCGGCCGGTGCCGAGCCCCTCGGCGCGATGGGGTCGGACACGCCTGTCGCGGTGCTCTCCAAGCGTCCGCGACTGCTCTTCGACTACTTCACGCAGATGTTCGCGCAGGTGACGAACCCGCCGCTCGACGCGATCCGCGAGGAGCTCGTGACGTCGATCGGCGGGGCGATCGGGCCCGAGCCGAACCTCCTGGAGGACGGCCCCGCGCACGCGCGCAAGGTCATGCTGCCGTTCCCCGTGATCGACAACGACCAGCTTGCGAAGATCGTGCACGTCGCGAAGGAGCCCGCGCTGGGCTTCCGCTCGACGACCATCCGCGGCCTGTACAAGGTCGACGGCGGGGGAGCGGCCCTCGAGAGGCGTCTCGAGGAGATCTTCGCCGAGGTCGACCGCGCGGTCGCCGACGGCGTGAGCTTCCTCGTGCTGTCGGACCGCAACTCCGACGCGGACCTCGCGCCGATCCCGTCGCTCCTGCTGCTCTCGGCGGTGCACCACCACACGCTGCGTCGGCACACCCGCACGCAGATCTCGCTGGTGGTCGAGGCCGGTGACGTCCGCGAGGTGCACCACGTCGCGCTGCTCGTCGGGTACGGCGCCGCGGCCGTCAACCCGTACCTCGCGATGGAGACCGTCGAGGACCTCGCGCGCAGCGGGTACCTGCCCGGCGTGGGACCCGAGAAGGCCGTCGCGAACCTCATCAAGGCGCTCGGCAAGGGCGTCCTCAAGGTCATGTCCAAGATGGGCATCTCGACCATCGCGTCGTACCGCGGCGCGCAGGTCTTCGAGGCCATCGGCCTGTCGCACGCGCTCGTCGACCGGTACTTCACCGGGACGACGAGCCGCCTGGGCGGCATCGGCCTGGACGTCATCGCGGCCGAGGTCGCCGCACGGCACGCCGACGCGTACCCCGCGAGCGGCAACCGTCAGGCGCACCAGCGCCTCGCTGTGGGCGGCGAGTACCAGTGGCGGCGCGGCGGCGAGGAGCACCTGTTCGACCCCGAGACGGTGTTCCGCCTGCAGCACTCGACGCGCACGCGCCAGATGGACGTGTTCCGGGAGTACACGCACCGGGTCGACTCGCAGGCCGAGCGGCTGATGACGCTGCGCGGGCTGCTGCGCTTCAAGGAGGGTTCGCGCCCGCCCGTGCCGATCGACGAGGTCGAGCCGGTCAGCGAGATCGTCAAGCGGTTCAGCACGGGCGCGATGTCCTACGGGTCGATCTCCGCCGAGGCGCACGAGACGCTCGCGATCGCGATGAACCAGCTCGGCGCGAAGTCCAACACGGGCGAGGGCGGCGAGGACCCCGAGCGGCTGCACGACCCGCGCCGGCGCTCGGCGATCAAGCAGATCGCCTCGGGCCGGTTCGGCGTCACGAGCGAGTACCTCACGAACGCCGACGACATCCAGATCAAGCTCGCCCAGGGCGCCAAGCCCGGCGAGGGCGGTCAGCTGCCCGGCCACAAGGTGTACCCGTGGGTCGCCAGGACGCGTCACTCGACGCCGGGCGTCGGGCTGATCTCGCCGCCGCCGCACCACGACATCTACTCGATCGAGGACCTCGCGCAGCTCATCCACGACGCGAAGAACGCGAACCCGTCGGCGCGCATCCACACCAAGCTCGTCAGCGAGTTCGGCGTGGGGACCGTCGCCGCGGGCGTCGCCAAGGCGCACTCCGACGTCGTGCTCATCTCGGGTCACGACGGCGGCACGGGCGCGAGCCCGCTGACGTCGCTCAAGCACGCGGGCACCCCGTGGGAGATCGGGCTCGCCGAGACCCAGCAGACGCTCGTGCTCAACGACCTGCGCGACCGCGTGGTCGTCCAGGTCGACGGCCAGCTGAAGACCGGGCGCGACGTCGTGATCGGCGCGCTGCTCGGCGCCGAGGAGTTCGGGTTCGCGACCGCACCGCTGGTCGTGTCCGGCTGCGTCATGATGCGCGTCTGCCACCTCGACACGTGCCCCGTCGGCGTCGCGACCCAGAACCCGGAGCTGCGCGCGCGGTTCACCGGGAAGCCGGAGTTCGTCGTGGCGTTCTTCGAGTTCATCGCGCAGGAGGTGCGCGAGTACCTCGCGGCGCTCGGCTTCCGGTCGATCCAGGAGGCCGTCGGCCACGTCGAGATGCTGGACACGCGCCAGGCCGTCGACCACTGGAAGGCCGAGGGGCTCGACCTCGCACCCGTGCTCGCGGTGCCGCAGCCCAAGCCGGGCTCGGCGCTGCACCAGGTGAAGACGCAGGACCACGGGCTCGACCGCGCGCTGGACAACCAGCTCGTCGCGCTCGCGCAGCCCGCGCTCGAGCGAGGTGAGAAGGTCCGCATCGACCTGCCCGTGCGCAACGTCAACCGCACGGTCGGCACGATGCTCGGCCACCACGTCACCAAGCGCTACGGCGGCGAGGGCCTGCCCGACGACACGATCGACGTCACGCTGACCGGCTCGGCCGGGCAGTCGTTCGGCGCGTTCCTGCCGCGCGGCGTCACGTTGCGGCTGCACGGCGACGCGAACGACTACGTCGGCAAGGGGCTGTCGGGCGGCCGCATCGTCGTGAGGACCGACCACAGCTCGGTCCTCACGAGCGAGCACAACGTGATCGCCGGCAACGTCATCGGCTACGGCGCGACGAGCGGCGAGATCTTCCTGCGCGGTCTCGTCGGCGAGCGGTTCGGGGTGCGCAACTCCGGCGCCACGCTCGTCGTCGAGGGCGTCGGCGACCACGCGCTCGAGTACATGACCGGTGGCACGGTCGTGGTGCTGGGCCGCACGGGTCGCAACCTCGGCGCGGGCATGTCGGGCGGCACGGCCTACGTGCTCGACCTCGACCCGGACCTCGTCAACGTCGAGGCGGCCCGCGCCGGCGAGCTCGGCCTCGGCCCGCTCGACGACGACGACTTCGCGGTCGTCGAGCGCCTGCTGCGCACGCACGCCCAGGAGACCGGCTCCCCGGTCGCCGCCCAGCTGCTCGAGGACCCGGCCGCGACGCGCGCCCGGTTCACGCGGCTGCTGCCCACCGAGTACGCCCGCGTCCGCCGTGCGCTCGCGAAGGCCGAGGCCGACGGCCTCGACCCGAGCGCGCCCGGCGTGTGGGACCAGATCCTGGAGGTGGCCCGTGGCTGACCCCCGCGGTTTCCTGAAGGTGCGGGAGCGCGAGCTCCCGCCGAACCGCCCCGTCGAGGTGCGCCTGCGCGACTGGAAGGACGTGCACGCCCACCTCGAGGAGGGCCAGCCGTTCCTCAAGGAGCAGGCGGGCCGCTGCATGGACTGCGGCGTGCCGTTCTGCCACAACGGCTGCCCGCTGGGCAACCTCATCCCCGAGTGGAACGACCTCGTGTGGCGCGGGCAGTGGGCGGACGCGATCGACCGCCTGCACGCGACCAACAACTTCCCGGAGTTCACCGGGCGCATCTGCCCGGCGCCGTGCGAGTCGAGCTGCGTGCTGGGCATCAACCAGCCGCCGGTGACGATCAAGAACGTCGAGGTCTCGATCATCGACGAGGCGTTCGCGCGCGGGCTGGTCACGCCGCAGGTGCCGCAGCGGCTCACGGGTCACACCGTCGCCGTCGTCGGCTCGGGCCCCGCGGGGCTCGCGGCCGCGCAGCAGCTGACCCGCGCCGGTCACACGGTCGCGGTGTACGAGCGCGACGACGAGATCGGCGGCCTGCTGCGCTACGGCGTGCCGGACTTCAAGCTCGAGAAGGTCCACATCGACCGTCGCCTGGAGCAGATGCGCGCCGAGGGCACGCGGTTCCGCCCGGGCGTCGCGGTGGGCCGCGACGTCACGTGGGCGCAGCTGCAGGCCCGTTACGACGCGATCGTCGTCGCCACGGGTGCGACCGTGCCGCGTCGCCTGCGCGTGCCGGGCGCGGACCTGGACGGCGTGCACGTCGCGATGGACTACCTGCACCAGGCCAACGCGGTCGCGGCCGGCAAGGACGTGCCCGACCAGATCACGGCCACGGGCAAGCACGTCGTCATCATCGGCGGCGGCGACACCGGCTCGGACTGCCTGGGCACCGCGCTGCGCCAGGGAGCCGCGTCGGTCACCACGCTCGCGATCGGCAAGCAGCCGCCCACCGAGCGGCCCGCGAACCAGCCGTGGCCGACCGACCCGGTGCTGTTCGAGGTCTCGTCGTCGCACGAGGAGGGCGGTGAGCGCGCGTACCTCGCGTCGACCGTCGCGTTCCTGGCGGGCGAGGGCGACGACGCCGGACGCGTGCGCGCGCTGCGCCTGGCGACCACCGAGTACCTCCCGGACGGTCGTCGCGAGCCCACGCCGGGCACCGAGCGCGACGTGCCCGCCGACCTCGTGCTCGTCGCGATGGGCTTCACCGGCCCCGAGACCGACGGGCTCACCGGTCAGCTCGGCGTCGACGTGACGCCGCGCGGCGCCGTCGCGCGCGACGACGAGTTCGCGACCAACGTGCCGGGCGTGTTCGTCGCCGGCGACGCGGGCCGCGGGCAGTCGCTCGTGGTGTGGGCGATCGCCGAGGGGCGCGCCGCCGCCGCCGCTGTCGACGCCTACCTGTCCGGCACGTCCGAGCTGCCCGCCCCGGTGGCGGCGAGCACCGTCGCGCTGCGACCCTGAACACCTGTCCCCCCGACCCACCCTCCCCGGGAAGGGCGTACCCGCAGGCCGGGTCCGCCGACCGGGACGTCCGGCCCGCGGCCGAAAATCCAGGAAGGCATAGTCTCGAGACATGCGTAGAGCCAAGATCGTCTGCACCATCGGTCCGGCGACCGAGTCCCCCGAGCAGGTCCAGGCCCTCGTCGACGCCGGGATGGACGTCGCGCGCCTGAACCGCAGCCACGGCGACACCGAGGTGCACAAGCGCGTGTACGACAACGTGCGCGCCGCGGCGAAGGCCTCGGGCCGCTCGGTGGCCGTCCTCGTCGACCTCCAGGGCCCCAAGATCCGCCTCGGGCGGTTCGTCGAGGGCAAGCACGACCTCGCGGTCGGTGACGTGTTCACCATCACGACCGACGACGTCGAGGGCACCAAGGAGCGCGTCTCGACGACGTTCAAGGGTCTGCCCGGGGACGTCAAGCCCGGCGACCCGATCCTCATCGACGACGGCAAGGTCCTCGTGCGTGTCACGGCCGTCGAGGGCAACGACGTCGTCACGCGCGTCGAGGTCCCCGGCCCGGTGTCGAACAACAAGGGCCTCAACCTGCCCGGCGTCGCGGTGTCCGTCCCCGCGATGAGCGACAAGGACGAGGAGGACCTGCGCTGGGCCCTCAACGTCGGTGCCGACCTCATCGCCCTGTCGTTCGTCCGCACCGCGGCCGACTACGACGACGTGCGCCGGATCATGGAGGAGGAGGGCCGGATCGTCCCGGTCGTCGCCAAGATCGAGAAGCCGCAGGCCGTCGAGAACCTCAGCGAGATCGTCCAGGCCTTCGACGGCATCATGGTCGCCCGTGGCGACCTGGGCGTCGAGCTGCCCCTCGAGCAGGTGCCGCTCGTGCAGAAGCGCGCGGTCGAGCTCGCGCGCCGCAACGCCAAGCCCGTCATCGTCGCGACGCAGGTCCTCGAGTCGATGATCACGAGCCCGCGCCCGACGCGCGCCGAGGCGTCGGACTGCGCCAACGCGGTGCTCGACGGCGCGGACGCGGTCATGCTCTCGGGCGAGACCAGCGTCGGCGACTACCCGATCGAGGCCGTGCGCACCATGGCGCGGATCATCGAGAGCACCGAGGAGCTGGGCCGCGAGCGCATCGCGCCGCTCGGCTCGGTGCCGTCGACCCGCGGTGGGGCGATCACGCGTGCGGCCGCCGAGATCGGCGAGCGCATCGGCGTGAAGTACCTCGTGACGTTCACGCAGTCGGGCGACTCGGCGCGCCGCATGTCGCGCCTGCGCTCGTCGATCCCGCTGCTCGCGTTCACGCCCGAGGAGTCGGTGCGCAACCGGCTCTCGCTGTCGTGGGGCGTGCAGACCTACCAGGTGCCGTCGGTCGAGAGCACCGACTCGATGGTCAGCCAGGTGGACCAGACGCTGCGCGCCAACGGTCTCGCCGAGGTCGGCGACTACGTCGTCGTCGTCGCGGGCACGCCCGTGGGCGTCGTCGGCTCGACCAACACGGTCGTGGTGCACAAGATCGGTGACGAGGACGCGGCGCGCACGCGCATCGCCTGAGTCGTCGCACGTCCTGACGGCCGTCGCCCCGCACGGGGCGGCGGCCGTCGTCGTCCCCGTTCGTCCTCGCGGTCCCGTCGGCGGGTCGACGGGGTCCGCGTCGCTGCGGGTGCGGCGCCGCCTCTGCCACCATGGCGGCATGACGGCCACCGCAGCGCTGCGCCCGCCTCCCGACGACGTCGTCGAGCGGCGCTACGCGTCGTGGCTCGCGCGCGTGCTGGCGGTCGCGATGGACTCGGGCCTGCTGGGCCTGTGCGTGTGGCTCGTCGCCCCGGGCGCGGGCGTCCCGGCGGTGTGGCCCGGGCTGCCGCCCTGGCACGGCACCGTGGACGCGGCCCCGGTGGGGCGCGGGGGTGCCGCGGCGTGGACCGTGGCCGTGGTGCTGCTCGTCCAGCTCGGCCTGCAGGCGTGGACGGGTGCCACGATCGGCAAGCGCGCCGTCGGCGCGGTCGTGGTCGACCACGCGACCGGGCGTCCCGTCGGCGCGCTGCGCACGGTGTGGCGGCAGCTGCTGCACCTGCTCGACGCGATCCTGCTGCTCGGCTACCTCAGGCCCGTGTGGCACCCGCAGCGGCGCACGTTCGCCGACTCGCTGGCCCGTACCGTCGTCGTGGACGCGTCCTGGCCACCCGCGTGGGCGCCCGTGGCGCCGCGCCGGACGCTCGTGGCGCAGGCGGTCGCGGCGGCCCTGGGGGTCGTGGGTCTGCTCGCGATGGTGGTGCAGAGCGGCGGCGGGCGCACCGTCACGGTCGCGCAGGTGCCGTGCGTGCTCGAGGACGGCGCGCCCGAGGGGCTGCACGCGCGCGTCGAGCTGCAGCGGAGCACGTCCTGGGAGATGCGGCTGGGGATCCGTCGCGAGCTGCCGGACGCCGCGGGCCTGGTCCGCGTGGTGTGGTCCGCTCTGCCCGGGGCGCCGGGCCACGGCGAGGTCGAGGTCGCGGCGGACGTCACGGCGCTCGACGGTGCGGACGAGGGGCGGGGCTGGCACGCCGCGGCGGCCGGCACGCTGGCCGCCGGCGAGGAGGCGGCCGTCGACGTCGACGACGTCGCGGTGGGGCCGGGCGGCCTCGACGTCCGGGGCCGGGTCGACACCGACGCCGGCGGGTTCGGATGCACCGCCCGTGTCACGCTCACGGCCGCGGACCTCGCGGGGACGAGCCGCTGACCGATCGTCGCCCCGCCGCGGCGAGACCGGCCCGGACCGGGGTCGCGCGTCGCGATCCGCACGGATGTCGGTGGACGGTCGTACCGTGGCGCTGTCGACCGACCTCGTGCCCGGCGCGGTGCCGCGGTCCTCGACCGGCTCCACGTCCTGCTCCGCCGCTCCGCACGCCCACCCCGGAGGCCGTCATGACGACGCTCGAGAACCGTCCCGCCACCGCCCTGCTCGTGATCGACGTCCAGGTGGGCGTGGTGGCCGGAGCGCACGACCGCGACGGCGTCGTGGCGCGGATCGGGGGGCTGGTCGACCGGGCGCGCGCCGGGGGCGTCCCGGTCGTGTGGGTGCAGCACTCGAGCGACGAGATCGAGTACGGCTCCGACGGGTGGCGCGTCGTGCCGGAGCTCGAGGTGGCCGAGACGGAGCCGGTCGTGCACAAGCGCTACGGCGACGCGTTCGAGGCCACCGACCTCGAGGAGGTGCTCGCAGCCCGCGGCGTCGGGCGTCTGGTCGTCACCGGGGCGCAGACCGACGCGTGCGTGCGGTCGACCCTGCACGGGGCGTTCACGCGCGGCTACGACGTGACGCTGGTGAGCGACGCGCACACCACGGAGGACCTCACGCCCTGGGGCGCCCCACCGCCCGCCGACGTGGTGGCGCACACGAACCTGTACTGGGGCTTCCAGTCAGCGCCGGGTCGCACCGCGGGCACCGCGACCGCCGCAGAGGTCACGCTCGGCTGACGGCCCGTGCCGGCCGGTGCGCGCGTCGGGGGCCGTTGACCTTGTCACCGTGTCAGGCTCTTCGATGGGTCGTCGGAGGTGGTCGAGGTGAACCACGAGCAGGACGCGCGCACGCGCACCGAGCAGGACGTCGCCCGAGGGCTGGCCGCAGCGGCGGCCACGACCCGGCTACGGGCGGCCCTCGCGGCGGGGACGCGGCCCGCGCGCGGGCAGGTGGCGGCGCTCGTCGCGCGCTGCGCGGTCGAGCCCGACCTCCAGGTGCGGGAGATGCTCACGTGGGCGCTGGTGCGCCACGGCGCGGACCTCACCGTCGACGCGATCGTGCGCGAGCTGGGGTCCGCGACGCCGCAGGCCCGCAGCCAGGCGCTGCACACCCTGTCGAAGATCGGCGACCCGCGCGCGTGGCCCGCGGTCACCGACGCGCTGCTGCGGGACCCGGACGACGAGGTCGCGCGTGCGGCCTGGCGCGCGGCGGTCGTCCTGGCACCCGACGAGGACCGGGCGACCCTCGCGAGCGTGCTCGCCTCGCAGCTCGGCAGGGGGAGCCGCGCCGTGCGGCTGAGCCTGAGCCGTGCGCTCCTGGCGCTCGGCGACGCGGGCACGGACGCCGTGGAGCGCGCCGTCGCGGAGCGCCGCGGCGAGGCCCGTGCGCACGCCCTCGCGACCCGGCGGCTCGCCGAGGATCCGGACGAGGGGTTCGACGACGCGGTGGCCGAGGCGCGGCGCGTCGTCGCGCTCGCCGCGTCGCCGACGGGCGGGGGAGCCGCCGGTGCTGATCGGTGAGGTGGCGGCGCGGTCCGGGGTGAGCGCGCGCATGCTGCGGCACTACGACCGCGTCGGCCTGGTGCGTCCGACGGGCCGTTCGCGGGCCGGCTACCGGGAGTACGCGGACGCCGACCTGCGTCGTCTCCTGCACGTCGAGGGTCTGCGGGCGCTCGGACTGAGCCTGCGCGAGACCGCGCGGGCGCTCGACGACCCCGGCCTCGACCCCGCCGCGGTGGTCGACGGGCTCGCTGCGGCGGCGCGCGAGCGCCGTGCGCGTGAGGACGAGCTGCTCGAGCGCCTCGACCACGTGCGGGCGGGGGAGCCCGCCGCGTGGGAGGACGTGCTGCGCACGGTCGGCCTGCTGCGCGCGCTCGGACCGGGGCGCACCCCGGCGGCCCGGCAG
>JAEYNO010000024.1 GCA_023412515.1 Actinomycetes bacterium | reverse complement strand
GTCCGACGCCCGGCGCCGGCCCGCCCGCACCTCGTCGGCGACGTCGGCCAGGTCGACGCGCGGCGGCGTCCCTGTCTCGACCTGCTGCTCCTGCAGCTCGTGCTCGAGTCCGCCGCCGGGCGTCGGGTCCTGCTCGCCGCCCGAGCGCTCGAACGCGCGCACGGCCGCGTCGGCCACACCCGTGGGCACGCCCTGCCCGTCGACCAGCAGGTACTCCTCCTCGACACCGATGCTCCGCACGCCGTGCAGTCTGCTGCCCCGCGGGCGGGTGCGCGCGCCGAGCCGCTGCGTAGGCTCTCCCGGTGCCCGCGACGACCGCCCCCGGACCGCTCGACCCGGACGCGCACGCCGCGCGCGTGCGCGTCGCCTACGACACGGTCGCCGACGCGTACGCGGCGCTCCTGCCCGGCACCGAGGCCGAGACACCCCTCGACCTCGCGACCGTGGGGGCGTTCGCGACGCTCGTCGGCACGACGGGCCCCGTCGCGGACGTGGGGTGCGGGGCGGGGCGCATGACCGCGCACCTCGCCGGGCTCGGACTCGCGGCGCACGGCCTCGACCTGTCGCCCGCGATGGTGGCCGCCGCGCGACGCGCGCACCCGACGCTGCCGTTCGCGGTCGGGTCGCTGGCCGCGCTGCCGTACGCCGACGCGTCACAGGCCGGCGTGCTGGCCTGGTACTCGCTGATCCACGTGCCGCCCGCGCAGCTGCCGGGCGTCGCGGCCGAGCTGCACCGGGTGCTCGCACCGGGCGGGCACCTGCTGGTCGGCGTCCAGGCGGGCGACGGCGCGCGGCACCTGTCCCGCGCCTACGGGCACGACGTCGACCTGGACGCGTGGCTCTGGCGGCCGGACGACCTCGCCGGCGTGCTCACGCGTGCCGGGCTCGACGTGCGGGCGCGGGTCGTGCGCGAGCCCGAGGCGCCCGAGAGGCACGCGCAGGCGTTCCTGCTCGCGCGTCGGCCGGCCTGAGCGACCGGCCCGCCCCGCGGCACGGGGCCGGTGGCCGACGCCCGGGGTCAGCCGCCCGAGACGGACAGCTCGGCCTCGTGCAGGTCGCGCCGGAACTCGTCCGAGAGCTCGCGCGAGTCGAGCCACCCGTACGGCAGGATCGGGCGCTTGGGTGACCCGGCGCGGCCACGCGGGCCCTCGGCGGCCTCGCCCGGGTACGGCTGGTCGAGGTCGAGCCCGGCGAGCCGGTCGTCGAGCTCCGCGAGCGACGACACGAGCCCGAGCTGGGCGCGCGTCTCGCCGCCGACCACGTAGCCCTTGAGGTACCAGGCCATGTGCTTGCGCATCTCGCGCAGCGCCTTCCCCTCGTCGCCGAAGGTGTCGACCATGAGCTCAGCGTGCCGGCGGACGACCTGCGCGACCTCGCGCAGCCCCGGCCGCACGCGCGCGTCGGAGCCCGCGAACGCCGCCGCGAGGTCGGCGAACAGCCACGGCCGGCCCTGGCAGCCTCGGCCCACCACGACGCCGTCGCAGCGCGTGTGCGCGACCATCGCGAGCGCGTCCTCGGCCGACCAGATGTCGCCGTTGCCGAGCACCGGGATGTCGGTGACGGCCTCCTTGAGGGTCGCGATCGCGTCCCAGTCGGCCGTGCCCGAGTAGTAGTCGGCGGCGGTGCGCCCGTGCAGCGCGACGGCCGCGACGCCCGCGTCCTGCGCGACGAGCCCGGCCTCGACGTACGTCAGGTGGTCCTCGTCGATGCCCTTGCGCATCTTCACGGTCACGGGCACGCCGTGCGGGCGGGCCGCGTCGACGGCCGCGCGGACGATCGCCGCGAACAGGTCCCGCTTCCACGGCAGCACCGCGCCGCCGCCGCGGCGCGTCACCTTGGGCACGGGGCAGCCGAAGTTGAGGTCGACGTGGTCGGCGCGGTCCTCCTCGACCAGCAGCCGGACCGCCGCACCGACCGTCGTCGGGTCCACGCCGTAGAGCTGCACCGAGCGCGGCACCTCGTCGGGCTCGAACGCGATGATCCGGAACGACTCGGGGCTGCGCTCGACCAGCGCGCGGCTCGTGAGCATCTCCGCGACGTACAGGCCGGCCCCCGACTCGCGGCACAACCGCCGGAACGCCGCGTTCGTGACGCCCGCCATCGGCGCGAGCACGACGGGCGTGTCGACCGTGATCGGCCCGATGCGCAGCGGCGGCAGCGCCGGGCTCGCACCGGTCACGGGCGAGGCGGGGGCGGAGGTGGGCGCGGGCACCCGCCCATTGTCCCCCACGGCCCCGCCGCGGTCCCCGCGACGGCCCGCGCCCGCGCCCCGCCGCGGTTGTGACGGTGCGCACGGCGCGGCTAGCGTCCCGGCGTGACCGACCTCCCCCCGCCCCCGCCCGGCGCCGTGCGCATCGACTTTCGCGGGGGCGCCACGCCGCTGCTGACCGTGGGGGTCGCGCTGGCAGCGCTGCTCGCGGCGGGCTGCGGCGCCATGCTCGCGGGACCGTTGACGTCGGAGAACGACGACCCGACCACGATCGCCGTCGCGCGGGTCGTGCTGGTCTGCGGCGTGCTGCTGTTCGGCGCGGTGGCCGTGGGCGGCGTCGTGACGCTGCGCCACCTGCGCCGCCCCGCCGGGCTGCTCGTCGACCACGACGGCCTCGACTGGTGGCAGGGCCACGACCGCGTGCGGCTCGCGTCCTGGGACGAGGTCGGCGCGGTCGCGGTGTCCTACAAGCGCAAGCCCGTCGCTCTGAGCGCGGGTGCCGCGATCGGCAACGCGCTGATCGGCGTGCAGGGCTGGTCGCTCGAGATCTGGACCGACGAGGCGACGCTCGGCGGTCGGTCGCGGCGGCTGCTGCACGTCCCGTCCGACCCCGCCCCCGTCGAGGGGCTGCCGCCCGTGCGCTACCGGCTGTTCCTCGCGCCGTCCGCGGACGTCGCGAGGAGCACCGCCGAGGCCGTCGCCGCCGCGGCCCCGCAGCGGTGGATCGGCACCGTCGAGCGTCCGTGGAACCCGGTCCCGGGGACCTGACGGCCGGCGCCCCGAAGTGGATGACCGGCACCACGTCCGCCCGGCACGGCCGAGGTCCAGTGCGACGCCGTCCGGCGACGTGACGCCCGTCGGGGTGAGCATCCTCGGGGACGCAACCCCGGAGCCTCGTCGTGCGTCTGAGGGGATGTGACCACGACGAGCCTGCAGCCTCCCCACGAGGAGCTCCCGCCCGAGTCCGTCCGGGTGCTCCCCCGGGTGGCGGCACCCGCGACCCGCCTGACGCACGACGACGAGTTCACGGCCTTCATGGCCGCAGCCTCGCCGGAGCTGCTGCGCACGGCGTGGCTGCTGGTCGGCGACCCCCACCGGGCCGAGGAGCTCGCGCAGCAGGCGCTGGTGCGCACCTACACGGCGTGGCCGCGCGTCCGTGGTGGCAACCCGGCCGCCTACGCTCGGCGCACGCTCGTGAACCTGCGCACGGACACGTGGCGACGACGCCGCCGTGAGGTCCTCACCGCGCCCGACGACCTGCCGGAGACCGTCGCCGCCCCCGCAGGAGGCGCCGAGGACCGTGACGAGGTCGTTCGTGCGCTCGCGACGCTCACCGCGCGGCAGCGCCGCGTGGTGGTGCTGCGCCACCTGGTCGGCCTGACCGAGCAGGAGGTCGCCGACGACCTGGGCGTGAGCGTCGGCACCGTGAAGTCCACCGCATCCCGCGCGCTCGCGTCGCTGCGCGCCCTGCTCGACGCCGACGACCACCAGGGAGGAACCCGATGACCACCACCGACGACGCGCTCGTCACCCGCCTGCGCACGTCTGCGGACGCACAGGTGCCGCCGATGTCGCTCGACCCTGTGAGCACGATGACCCTGGGTCGCAGGCGGCGACGACGCCGCGCCTCCGCCGTCGTCGGGGTGACGGCCGTGGCCGCGGGGGCCCTGGTCACCGCCACGGTGCTCGTGGGTGGCGGTGCTGCGGTGCCACCCGCCGGCATGCCGGTGGACCCCGCCGGCGCACTGCCGGACGCCGCCTCCGAGATCCCGTCTGCGGCGGACCTCGCCACGCTGGCGCCTGCCCTGCGCGCGACCCGGGCACCGGCCGAGTGGGTGAGACCGGGCGGCGACATCTGGTGGAGCACCGGGCTCGCGGCCGGTGCGTCGCACCTGGTGCTGGGACCCGCGCCGGCGCCCGACGGGTCCTGGCGCGACATCCCGTTCGCCGTCGCCACCACGACGAGCACGGACGCCACCCTGACGCCCGTGACCGTACCCTGGGACGCCGAGGCCGACCTGCTCGGCCACGGGCCGTCGCAGGGGTACGACTCCATGCTCCTGACCGGGATGGGGACCCGCTCCGCACCGGTCGCGGTCGCCGTCGGCGCGGTCCCGGCGTGGATGCCGGGCGCGCGGGTCGCGCTCGCGCTGTCCTACGGCGTGCCCGACGCCGCGGGCGACGTCCGTCACGTCTTCGAGGTCCCGACGTACGCCGATCCCACGGGCTCGGGCGCCACGCTCTTCTCCGTGCTCGGCGACGGCTCGGTCGTCGACCTCACGAACGAGGCGCCGCGGGGTGCGACGGTGTCCGGGGCCGCATGGTTCGTGTTCGTGGGCGACGACGGATCGACCTACGCCAACGGCATGCCCGTCACCCGCGAGCAGCTCCGGGCATGGCTCCCCCAGGCGCCCCTCGACGAGGTGGTCGACGCGTTGCGGGCGATGGGCGCCGCGCTCTGACGTACCCGACGCGTCGGCGGCGGCAAATCCGCGGACGGTCGTACGCGCGGCGGCGCCCCGGGCTGGAGAGCCCCGGGGCGCCGCCGTATGCGCCGGGCGCGACGTCAGGCGCCGACGAGGCGCTGCGCGAGGTAGGCCGTGACCTGGTCGAGCGCGACCCGCTGCTGCGACATGTCGTCGCGGTGGCGGATCGTCACGGCCTGGTCCTCGAGCGTGTCGAAGTCGACCGTGATGCAGAACGGCGTGCCGATCTCGTCCTGCCGGCGGTACCGGCGGCCGATCGCGCCGGCGTCGTCGAAGTCGACGTTCCAGCTGCGCCGCAGCTCGGCGGCGAGGTCGCGCGCCTTGGGGCTGAGGGCCTCGTTGCGCGACAGCGGCAGCACCGCGGCCTTGACCGGCGCGAGGCGCGGGTCGAGCTTGAGCACCGTGCGCTTGTCGACGCCGCCCTTGGTGTTGGGCGCCTCGTCCTCGTGGTACGACTCCACGAGGAACGCCATGAGCGAGCGCGTCAGACCGGCGGCCGGCTCGATGACGTAGGGCACGTAGCGCTCGTTCTTGGCCTGGTCGAAGAACGACAGGTCCTGGCCCGAGTGCTCGCTGTGCGTGCCCAGGTCGAAGTCGGTGCGGTTGGCGATGCCCTCGAGCTCGCCCCACTCGCTGCCGGTGAAGCCGAACCGGTACTCGATGTCGACCGTGCGCTTGGAGTAGTGCGAGAGCTTCTCGGCGGGGTGCTCGTAGTGGCGCAGGTTCTCGCGGTCGATGCCGAGGTCGACGTACCAGTCGGTGCGGGTGTCGATCCAGTACTGGTGCCACGTCTCGTCGGTGCCGGGCTCGACGAAGAACTCCATCTCCATCTGCTCGAACTCGCGCGTGCGGAAGATGAAGTTGCCGGGCGTGATCTCGTTGCGGAACGACTTGCCGATCTGGCCGATGCCGAACG
>JAEYNO010000018.1 GCA_023412515.1 Actinomycetes bacterium | reverse complement strand
CGTCACGGTCGCGGTGGTCGCCCCGGCCGCCGTGCTGGGCGTCGCGCACGCCGTCCCGCGCGTGCGCGCCCGGCTGCCCGGGCGTGACGGTCGCACCGCGCTGGACCGCGTCGAGGCGTGGGCCCGCCGGCACCCCGCGCAAGTCGGACGGCTCGACGTGCTGCCGTTCGTCGTGCGGTGCGTGCGCCGCGTCGTCGACGTGCGCATCACCGGCCTGGCCGCCGAGATGACGTACTTCGCGCTCATCTCGGCCGTGCCGCTCGTGACCGCGCTGGGCGCGTCGCTCGGGTACCTCGAGCGGCTGACCGACCCGGAGCGCGTCGCGCAGGTCGAGGACGCCGTGGTGGACGCCGTGTCGCACGTGCTGGCCGACGACGTCGCGCGGGACGCGCTCGTCCCGCTGGTGCGCGGGCTGCTGCGCGAGGAGCGCACGGGGTTCGCGATCGGGTCGGTGCTGCTGACGCTCTGGCTCGCGAGCCGCATGTTCCGTGCGGCGATCCGCGCGCTCGACGACGCCTACACGGTCCCCGAGCGGCGCGGCGTCGTCGCGCAGGTCGTGCTGGGGCTGGCGCTCGCGCTCGGCGGGCTCGTCACGCTGGTGACCGTGCTCGTGCTCGTCGTCGTCGGGCCGCTGCTGGGCGGCGGGGACGCCATCGCGCAGCGCCTCGGGCTCGGCGACGCGTTCGGCACGACGTGGGCGCTCGCGCGCTGGCCCCTCGTCGCGCTCGTCGCCGGCGCGTACCTCACGCTGCTGTACCGCTACGGGCCGAACCTGCCGCGCGGCACCACGTGGCGACGGGCCGTGCCCGGCGCGCTCGTCGGCACGGTCGGCCTCGTGCTCGTGGCCGCCGCGTTCGCGGTGTACCTGCAGGTCGCGGGGCCGTCGGGCCCCGACGTCGACGGCGGGCGGCTCGTGCAGGTCGCCGCGCAGGTGCTGGGCGCGCTGCTCGCGGCGGTGCTGTGGCTGTGGGTGTCGGCGATCGTCATCCTCACCGGCGGCGTCGTCAACGCCGAGCTCGACCGGCGCGCCGCCCCGGGGACCGCGGCGCGGACGCCCGGCCCGGGGCCGGACGTCCGCGCGGGCGACCCTCGTCAGGCCAGCGTGCCCGGCGCGCGGTAGGCGAACTCGCGGTCCGCGTCGGTGATCGGCCGCAGCACGCGCGCGGGCACGCCGCCCACGACGACGCCCGCCGGCACGTTCTTCGTCACGACGCTGCCCGCCGCGACGATCGATCCGGCGCCGATCGTCACGCCCGGGAGCACGACGACGTGGGCGCCGAGCCACACGTCGTCCTCGATGACGACGGGCGCCGAGAACTGCTCCATCTCCGCGCGCAGCTCGGGGTGCACGGGGTGGCCCGTGACGGTGATCGTCACGTTCGGCGCGATCATCACGCGCGAGCCGATCGTCACCTCGATGTCGTCGACGAGCGTGAAGCCCACGTTGACGAACACGTCGTCGCCGAACGACACGTTGTACCCGTACGACACCTGCAGCGGCGCCTCGATCCACACGCGCTCACCCATGGGCCCGAACAGCTCGCGCGCGAGCGCCTGGCGGCCCGCGACGTCCGTCGGGTTCATCATGTTGAAGCGCCACGTCAGCTCCTTGGCGCGCTGCCGCTCCTCGACCAGCGCCTCGAGCCCCGGGCCCTCGTCGTTGTAGAGCCCCTGTGCGCGCATCCGTGCCCGGACCTCGCGCTCGACCTCGTTCATGCCACCACCCCGTCGTCGTGGCCCGGCGACCTGAGCACGGGCCGCGGTCACCCTACGACGCCGGACGCGGGCGCCGGCGAGACCTGGGTCCTCCACGGCGGGCACGTCGGGACGCGGGAGGCACCCGGCTCAGCGGGAGGGACGGCCCGCGGGTCGGGTCGCGGCGGCGAGGTCGTCGGCGAGCCGGACCGCGTCGTCGTCGTCGAGGTCGTGGACGGTCAGCCGCAGGTGGGGCGCGCGCGGGACGCGGCGCTCGAGCGCGAAGTCCGCGCCGTCGCGCGCGAGCCACCCGCGGCGCATGAGGCGTGCGGTCACGTCGGACGACGGGGCGGGCAGCGCGACCCACACGTTGAGGCCGTCCGGCGCCGTCGCGGCGAGGCCGCGGGAGGCGAGCAGGTCGACGAAGGCCGCGTTGCGGTGCGCGTAGCGGTCGCTCGCCGTGGCGAGCAGGTCGTGCGTCGCGGGGTCCGTGAGCAGCGCGGCTGCCGTGCGCTGCAGCAGGTGGCTGACCCACGTGGTGCCGGGGCCGAGGCGCGCGGCGAGGCGCTCGGCGGTCTCGGGGTCCGACGCGACGTAGGCGAGCCGCAGGTCGGGCCCGAGGAACTTCGAGACCGAGCGCACGACCGCCCACCGGGCGTGCCGCGGGCCGACGACGCTGCGGTACGGCGAGCGGGACAGCAGCGAGAAGTGGTCGTCCTCGACGACGAGGACGTTCGGGTGCGGCGCGAGGACGCGGCGCAGCGCGGCGGCCCGCCGCTCGCTCAGGCTCACGCCCGTGGGGTTGTGGGCGCGCGGCGTGCAGACGACCGCGCGGGCCCCGGCCGTCAGCGCGGCGCGCAGCCCGTCGACGGTCATGCCCTCCGCGTCGACGGTCACGGGGACGGGCAGGTAGCCGGCCCGGCGCACCGTGCTGATGCTCGTGAGGTAGCACGGGTCCTCGAGCGCGACGAGGTCCCCCGGCGCGAGGGTCGTGGCGAGCAGCCGCTCGACGCCGTCGACGGCGCCGCCGGTCACCGAGACGCGCAGCTCGCGCGGGCAGTCCGCCGCGACGTGGTCGGTGGCCCAGGTGGCGAGCGCGGGGTCGAGCGCCGACTGCCCGTAGAGGACGGGCGCCGCGGGCGGCACGCGCGCGGCGGCCGGGTCGGGGAGCAGCCGCGGGTCGGGGTTGCCGCTGCCGACGTCGCGCAGCACGGTGTCGCGCGCGAACCCCTCCTCGGGCAGGTGGTCGGCGCCGGCGACGCGGGTACCGGCCCTCCCGCGCGTGACGACCGCGCCGGCCTGGGCGAGCTGCCGGTAGGCGGCGACCACGGTGTTGCGGTTGACGCCGAGCTGCGCGGCGAGCGTCCGCACGGGGGGCAGCGGGTCGCCGGGCGCGAGCGTGCCGCCGTCGACGAGCGCGCGCACGCTCGCGGCGATGTCGCCCGCCGTCCGGCCGTCGATCGTCACGCCCACGCGGCACCTCCAGGTTCAGCCTGAGCCTATGTTAACGTTTGACCTATGCCAAACGTCGTTCCGGTGACCGCCGCCGAGCGCTACCCGACGTCGCACGACGTCGGCGACTTCGTCCGCGCCGTCGCCCGCGTGCGGTCCCGGATCGCCGCCGCCGCCGAGCGCGCCGGGCGGTCCCCCGACGAGGTCCGGCTGCTGCCCGTCAGCAAGACCGTCCCCGAGGACCGCCTCCGCCTCGCCGTGCAGGCGGGGTGCCGCGAGCTCGGCGAGAACAAGGTCCAGGAGGCCGCGCGCAAGCGCCACGCCCTCGCGGACCTCGACGTCCGCTGGTCCGTGATCGGCCACCTGCAGACCAACAAGGCGCGCGAGGTCGCCGCCTGGGCGTCCGAGTTCCAGGCCCTCGACCGGCTGCGCGTCGCCGAGGCCCTCGACCGGCGGCTCGCGTCCGCCGACCGCACGCTCGACGTCTACGTCCAGGTCAACACGTCCGCCGAGGAGTCCAAGTTCGGCATGCCACCCGCCGAGCTGCCCGCCTTCCTCGCCGCGCTGCCCGCCTACCCGCACCTGCGGGTGCGCGGCCTCATGACCCTGGCCGTCCTGAGCGACGACCCCGCGCGGGTCCGCGAGTGCTTCGCGCTGCTGCGGACCCTGCGGGACCGCGCACGCGACACCGACCCGGACCTCGTCGGCGCGGGCGAGCTGTCCATGGGCATGTCGGGCGACTACGAGATCGCCGTCGAGGAGGGCGCCACGTGCGTGCGCGTCGGGCAGGCGATCTTCGGCGCCCGGGCCGTCCCCGACAGCGTGTACTGGCCGGAGGCGACGCGTGACCGCCGCTGACGTCGCGACCACGACCCGGACCCCGAGCACGACCCCGTCGGCCGGCGACGACGAGCCGGAGTCGGCAGCCGTCGTCGACCTCGCCGCGATCCGCCGCAACCTGCGGGTGCTGCGGACCGCCGCGGGCAGCGCCCAGGTCATGGCCGTGCTCAAGGCCGACGCCTACGGGCACGGCGTGCTCCCCGTCGCGCGCGCCGCGCTCGCCGCGGGCACGACCTGGCTCGGGGTCGCGCGCGCGTCCGACGCGCTGCGCCTGCGCACCGAGCTGCGCCCCGCCGACGCCCGCGTCCTGACCTGGCTGCACACCCCCGGCGCGCCCTTCACGCGCCTGCTCGCCGCCGAGGTCGACGTGTCCGTGGGCGCACCGTGGGCGCTCGAGGAGGTCGCCGCGGCCGCGCGGGACACGGGCCGCGTCGCGCGCGTGCACCTCAAGGTCGACACCGGCATGGGCCGCAACGGCGTCGGCACCGAGGACCTGGCGTCGCTCGCCCGCCGCGCCGCGTCCCTGGCGGCGACCGGTCACGTCGAGGTGGTCGGCCTGTGGACGCACCTCGCGTGCGCGGACACCCCCGGGCACCCCGCGACCCACGACCAGGTCGCGCGGTTCGAGGACGCGACCGACGTGCTGCGAGGGGTGGGGATCGAGGTGCCGCTGCGGCACGTCGCCGCGTCGGCGGGCACGCTCACGGACCCGCGCCTGCACTACGACCTCGTGCGCCCGGGCCTCGCCGTCTACGGCCTGTCGCCGCTGCCGCCCGGCGACCCGCGCGCGAGCATGCTGACGCCCGCCATGACGCTGCGCAGCCGCCTCGCGGCGGTGCGCACGGTGCCGGCCGGGACCCCGGTGTCGTACGGCAGCGCGCACCGGACCACGCGCCGCACGGTGCTCGGGCTCGTGCCGCTCGGCTACGCCGACGGCGTGCCGCGCCACGCGTCCACCGACGGTCGCGGGCCGGCCCGCGTGCACGTCGGCGGCCGCGCGGCCCCGGTCGTCGGGCGGATCTGCATGGACCAGCTCGTCGTCGACCTCGG
>JAEYNO010000427.1 GCA_023412515.1 Actinomycetes bacterium | reverse complement strand
TCGTTGACCCACGCGACGTGCAGCGCGTCGTCAGCGGCGTGCAGCAGCGCGAGCGGCACGGGGGTCGCGGCCGCCGCCGCGCCGAGCGCACCGGGCCCCACCTGCGGCGTCGGGTGGGCGACGCGCCGCCGACGCGCCGACGACGTACGCTCGACCGCCGGCTCGATGGCGTGGGAGTTGACCATCACCACCTCCGATCGTCTAGCGTGCCGAACGGACGAACCGCTCGGCCACCTCGGCGAGCCCCCCGGCGCTCGGAAGGAGCATCGTGCGAGACGGTAACAGCCCTTCCGCAGGCGAGGACGCCGCCACGACGGAGGCGACGGCCCCGGAGGCCGCCCCCGCGACGGCCGGTGAGCCCGGCGCGGTGCAGGTCATCGTCGGCACGGACCGCACGCGCATCGTGCTCTCGGGCGAGGTCGACGCCGACCTGGGCCCGGAGCTGCAGGAGGCCACGGCCGAGGCCGAGCAGCGCGGCCTGCCCATCGAGGTGGACGCGCACCACGTGACGTTCATGGACTCGTCGGGCGTCGCGTTCCTCGCGCGGCTGTCGATCCGCAGCGAGCACCGCGTGCGGCTGCTGCGCGTTCCGCCGACCGTGCGGTTCCTGCTCGAGGTCACGCGGATCGGCGAGCTGCTGGACGTCGTCGACGAGGACGACGCCGCGCCGTTCGAGCCGGTCGACCCGCCGGCCTGACGCCGGCCGGGCACCGCCGCGGGCACGACCGCCCGCACCCACGACGCCGAACGGCCCCGACCCCTGCAGGGGTCGGGGCCGTTCGCGCGGCGGCTCCGGGTCAGGAGATCCGGGTGCCCGCCGAGCGCAGCTGCTGGCACGCCTCGACGATGCGCGCGGCCATGCCGGCCTCGGCCAGCTTGCCCCAGGCGCGCGGGTCGTAGGCCTTCTTGTTGCCGACCTCGCCGTCGACCTTGAGGACGCCGTCGTAGTTGGTGAACATGTGCGCGACGACGGGACGCGTGAACGCGTACTGCGTGTCGGTGTCGATGTTCATCTTGATGACGCCGTTGTCGACCGCCTCGGCGATCTCCGCGGCCGTCGAGCCCGACCCGCCGTGGAAGACGAGGTCGAACGGCGACTCCTTGCCGATCTTCGCGCCGACCTCGCGCTGGATGTCCGCGAGGATCGACGGGCGCAGCTTGACCGCGCCCGGCTTGTACACGCCGTGCACGTTGCCGAACGTGAGGGCCGTCAGGTAGCGGCCCTTCTCGCCCGCGCCGAGCGCCTCGACGGTCTTCAGGCCGTCCTCGGCCGTCGTGTAGAGCTTCTCGTTGATCTCGGCCTCGTGGCCGTCCTCCTCGCCACCGACGACGCCGACCTCGATCTCGAGGATCGTGCGGGCCGCCTGCGAGAGCTCGAGGAGCTCGGCCGCGATGACGAGGTTCTCGTCGAGCGGGATGTCCGAGCCGTCGAACATGTGCGACTGGAACGTGGGGTTCTCGCCGCGCTTGACCTGCTCGGCCTCGAGCGCCAGCAGCGGGCGGACCCACGAGTCGAGGTTCTTCTTGACGCAGTGGTCGGTGTGCAGGGCGATCGTGACGCCGTAGTGCTTGGCGACCTCCGTCGCGTACGCCGCGAGCGCGAGCGTGCCGGACACGCGGTTCTTGATCGTCGAGCCCGACGCGTACTCGGCGCCGCCGACCGACACCTGGATGATGCCGTCCGACTCGGCCTCCGCGAAGCCCTGGATGGCGGCGGTGACGGTCTGGGACGACGTGATGTTGACGGCGGGGTAGGCGAACTTGCCGGCCTTCGCCCGGTCGATCATCTCGGCGTAGACCTCGGGGGTGGCGATGGGCATCGCTGTTCTCCTGAAGAGTCGGGGAGCGGTACGACCTGAGTCTGCCACCACCGGGGCACCCGCCGTCCGGGACGTCCACCGGGACCCTCGTCCCGGTGCCGCCGGGTGCCGCTCAGCGGGGCACGTGCTGCACGGCCCACGCGTGCATGACGATCGCGGCGGCGGCCCCGGCGTTGAGCGAGCGCGTGCTGCCGTGCTGCGTGACGTGCACGACGACGTCGCACGCGTCCTGCGCCTCGCGGGTCAGGCCGGTCGACTCCTGGCCCAGCACGAGCACGCACGCGCGCGGCAGCGCGAACCCCTCGAGCGGCACCGACCCGGGCACGTTGTCGACGCCGACGAGCGGCAGCCGGGACCCGCCCGGACCGGCGTGCGCCGCCCAGAGCGCGAGCGCGGCCGCGTCGGGGTGGTGGTGCACGTGCAGGTAGCGGTCGGTGACCATCGCGCCGCGGCGGTTCCACCGGCGCCGCCCCACGACGTGCACGCCCGCGGCGTTGAACGCGTTGGCGGTGCGGACGACCGACCCGATGTTGAGGTCGTGCGCCCAGTTCTCGATCGCGACGTGGAACGCGTGGCGGCGCGTGTCGAGGTCGGCCACGATCGCCTCGACGGTCCAGTACCGGTAGCGGTCGACGACGTTGCGACGGTCGCCGTGCGCGAGCAGCTCGGGGTCGTACCGCGGGTCGTCGGGCCAGGCGTCGGGCCCGCCGGGCCACGGCCCGACACCCACCGCGGCGGGCGCGGGGTCCGACGGCGCCCCGTCGGGTGCGGCGGGCTCGTGCGTCACGACCTGT
>JAEYNO010000334.1 GCA_023412515.1 Actinomycetes bacterium | reverse complement strand
AGCCAGGCGCAGGGCCGCGACGCGCGCGGCGTGCGCGGCGCGCTCGGCGACCGCCTCCTCGACGGCCGTCGCGAACGACGCGAGCAGCGGCGCGTCGAGCGTGCCCGAGCGCACGTCGCGCTCCTGCCCGCCGCCGTGCAGCACGGGCGTGACCGCGAGACCGCGCCGCAGCAGCAGCGCACCCGTCGCGCCCGGTCCCCCGACCTTGTGGCCGCTCACCGTGAGCGCGTCGACGCCCGACGCCGCGAGGTCGACCGGCACCTGGCCGACGGCCTGCACGGCGTCCGCGTGCACGGGGACGCCGTGCCGGCGCGCGAGCGCGACGACCTCGTCGAGCGGCTGCAGCGTGCCGACCTCGTTGTTGGCCCACATCACCGAGACCAGCGCGACCGCGTCGCCGTGCTCGTCGAGCTCGGCCCGCAGCGCGTCGACCTCGACGACGCCCTCGGCGTCGACCGGCAGCAGCACGAGCTCGGCGCCCGAGTGCTCGGCCAGCCAGAACGCGGGGTCCAGCACCGCGTGGTGCTCGACCGCCGACACCACGACGCGGCGACGGCGCACGTCCTGCGCGTGCCGCGCCCAGAACAGCCCCTTGACCGCGAGGTTGTCGGCCTCGGTACCGCCCGCGGTCCACACGACCTCGCTCGGGCGGGCCCCGAGCGAGGCGGCCACCCGCTCGCGCGCCTCCTCGACCGTGCGGCGCGCCGTGCGCCCGGCGGTGTGCAGCGACGACGGGTTGCCCGTGCGCGCCAGCGCGTCGGTGAGCGCGGCGAGCGCCCGGGGACGCATCGGCGTGGTGGCCGCGTGGTCGAGGTAGACCGCGGGCGGACGGGACGGGCTCACGCCGACAGTCTACGAACGCGGTCGCGGGCTCCGGCGCCGCCTCCCCACCGGGGTCGGCGACGGGTCCCCGCGTGGCCCGGGCCACGACTCTCCCCCACGGTCGGCACGTTTCCCCCGCACACCGCGGGCGATCGCGCGACCCGAGGGGCCGTCTTGCTGGCAGGATGTCAGCGTGAGTGCCGACGACGTCATCGCGCTGCCGCTCGCCTTCGGCGGACAGCGGCTCGACTGGCGCGACCTGCCGCGGGCCGTGCGGGACCGCATCGAGACCCTCGCCGGTGCGCGCGTCACGGCCGAGACGTCCGCCACCAGCGGCTTCTCCCCCGGCTTCTGCGCCGTGCTCGAGCTCACCGACGGTCGGGCGGTCTTCGTCAAGGCCGTGTCGCCCGACCAGAACCCGACCTCACCGCAGCTCGCACGCGCCGAGATCCGTGCCGCCGCTGCGCTGCCCTCGCAGGTGCCGGCACCGCCGCTGCGCTGGTGGCACGACGACGGCCACTGGGTGATCCTCGGCTTCGACGCCGTGCACGGCCGCTCGCCCGAGCTGCCGTGGCGCGCCGACGACCTCGCGCTCGTGCTCGCCGCGATCGACGACCTGGCGCACTGCGAGCCGACCCCGGGTCACGCGCTGCCGCGCACGGACGACCAGCTCTCCGACGACTTCACCGGCTGGCGCCGGATGCTGCGCGCCGACCCCGCCGAGCGTGAGCGCGTCGCGACCGCGATCGACGAGCCGGGCCGGTGGGCGGTCGAGCACCTCGACGACCTCGTGCGCTGGGAGCAGGACGCGCTGCGGGCGTGCGCGGGCGACGCGCTCGTGCACGGCGACCTGCGCGCGGACAACCTCATGATCGAGGACGGCCACGACCGCGTCTGGCTGATCGACTGGCCGCACGCGAGCGTCGGTGCTCCCTGGCTCGACCTGGCGTTCATGCTGCCGAGCGTCGCGCTCCAGGGCGGGGCGGGCGACCCCGCGTGGCTGTTCAGCCAGAGCGCGGTGGCCGACGGCGTCTCGGTCGACCAGCTCCGCGCGGCGCTCTCGGGGCTGGCCGGGTACTTCGCCTGGTCGTCGGGTCAGCCGGCACCGCCGGGGATCCCGAACCTGCGCGCGTTCCAGGCCGCGCAGGCCGGCGCGACGCTGCGGTGGCTGCGCGACATCGCCTGAGCACCGCGCGCGCCGGGCCACCGCGCGGGCGTCGACCTCAGCCCTGGAGCCGGCGCAGCTCCGCGGCCGTCTGCGGCAGCACCGTGAACAGGTCGCCGACGATCCCGAAGTCCGCGATCTCGAAGATCGGCGCGTCGGGGTCGCTGTTGACCGCGACGATCGTCCCGGACGCCTGCATGCCACCGCGGTGGTGCACGGCACCCGACACGCCCGCGCCGACGTAGAGCCGCGGCGAGACCGTGACGCCGGTCTGGCCGATCTGCGCGTCGTGCCCGATCCAGCCCTCGTCGGTCGCGACGCGCGTCGCGCCGACCGCGCCCCCGAGCACGTCGGCGAGCTCCTCGACGGGCGAGAAGTCGCCCTCGGTGCCGCGACCGCCGACGACGACGACGTTCGCCGACCCGAGGTCGGGACGGCCAGACGCCGCGTGCTCGTCGCGCCCGACGACCGTGACCCGCGTCGACGACGGACGCACCGCGACGGGCAGGTCCTCGACCCGCGGGTCGCTCGGCGCCGGCGCGTCCTGCGCGGGCACCGCGTTCGCCTTGACCGTGACGACGGCCGTGGGCGCGGTGACGGCGCAGCGCGTCGTCCATGTGCCGGCCAGCACGGTCTTGTGCGCGACCACGCGGCCGTCCTCGACCGTCAGCCCGTCGACGTCGGTGACGACTCCCGCGCCCGTGCGGACCGCGAGGCGCGCCGCCGCCTCCTTGTTCTCGAACGACGACACGAGCAGCAGCAGCGTCGACCCGGTGGCCGCGAGCGCGGCCTGCAGCCCGTCGGCGAGCACGTCGGACACGTGCGGGTCCGCGTCGACGGCGAGGCGGTGGACGACCGCCACGCCCTGCGCCGCGAGCACGGGCCGGGCGGCGGCGACGTCCTCGTCACCGGCCCACACGCCGTGCACGCCCGCGTCGCCCGCGAGGCCGCGCGCGAGGGTCAGCAGCTCGCGCACGGGGGCGCGCAGCGTGCCGTCGGGGGCGTGGTCGAGCAGGACGAGCACGGCGGTGGCGGTCACGACGGTCCTCCGGTGGTGCGGGCGAGGGGGTGGGAGCGGGCCGCGCTCAGACGAGCTTGCGCTCGACGAGCCACGCGGCGAGCCGCGCCCCGGCGTCACCGGTGTCGGTGAGCAGGACGCGGTCCTCGCGCGGCGGCCGCGGTGCGGCCTCGAGGACCTGCGTGCGGGCGCCCGCGGCCCCCACGGTCGCGGGGTCGACGCCCAGGTCGGCGAGCGTGAGCGTCGCGACGGGCTTCTTGCGGGCGGCCATGATGCCCTTGAAGTTCGGGTAGCGGGGCTCGTTGATGCCGTCGGTCACCGACACCACGGCCGGCAGCGGGGCCGTGAGGGTCTCGGTCGCGTGGTCCAGGCGCCGCACGACCGTCGCGGTGCGCGCGTCGACGTCGACGGCGAGCGACGACGCGAGCGGCAGCGCCGGCAGGTCGAGCAGCTCGGCGAGCGCGGCGGGCAGCAGCGACGTGAGGCCGTCCAGGCCGGCCATGCCCGTGAGCACGAGGTCCACGGGGGCGTCGGCCGACAGGTGACGGACGGCGGCCGCGAGCACGGTCGCCGTGCCGATCGCGTCCGAGCCCGCGACGTCGTCGTCGAGCACGTGGACCGCCTCGTCGGCGCCCATCTGCAGGCCCTTGCGGACCGCGTCGACCGCGTCGTCGGGGCCCACGGTCAGCACGACGACCTCGCCGTCGTGCTCCTCGGCGAGCGCGAGCGCGGCCTCGACGGCGTTCTCGTCGAGCTCGTTGAGGGTGCCGTCACCGCCGTCGCGCACGACGCGCCCGTCGGCACCGAGCTGCCGGTCGGACTGGATGTCGGGGACGAACTTCACGCAGACGACGATCCTCACCCGGCGAAGGCTACCCTCACCGGCACCGCCCGCCGGGGGTGGTGTTCGCCACGTGGGAAACGCCGGCCACGTCCCGGACGTGCGTCCTGGCACGATGGGGTGGTGGCCGAGACGACCGAGCGACACCGTCCGACCCGCCTCGGCGTGCACGTCACCGGGACGGGCGTCGACGTCGCCGTGCTCGCACCGCACGCGACGGCGGTCGAGCTGTGCCTGCTCGACGGCCCGCTCGACGCGCCCACCGAGCGGCGCGTGCCGCTGTCCGGGCCGCGGCTCGGCGTCTGGTCGGCGTCCGTGCCCGGCGTGCGGGCGGGCCAGCGCTACGGGTTCCGCGCGCACGGCGCGTGGGAGCCCGGCTACGGCCTGCGGTACAACCCGGCCAAGCTGCTGGTGGACCCGTACGCGCGCGGTCTGGTCGGCGAGCTCGGGTACGGCCCCGAGACGTACGGCCACGCGGTGGGCGACGACCTGACCGGCGACCCGTACGGCCCGGCCGACGGTCGCGACTCGGCCGGGCACGTCCCGCACGGCGTGGTCGTGGACACGCGCGCGCTGCCCGGGCCCGACCCGGCCGCGAACCGACCGTGGACGCCATGGTCGCGCACGGTGGTCTACGAGGCGCACACCAAGGGGCTCACGCGGCTGCACCCCGACGTGCCCGAGGAGCTGCGCGGCACGTACGCGGGTCTCGCGCACCCCGCGGTCGTCGACCACCTGCTCGGCCTGGGCGTCACGGCGCTCGAGCTGCTGCCGATCCACGCGTTCACGTCCGAGCCGCACCTGGTCGCCAAGGGACTGACCAACTACTGGGGCTACTCGACGCTCGGCTTCTTCGCGCCGCACGCGGCGTACGCGACGGCCGCCGCGCGCGCCGCCGGGCCCGCGGCCGTGCTCGACGAGGTGCGCGCGACCGTGCACGCGCTGCACGAGGCGGGGCTCGAGGTGCTGCTCGACGTCGTCTACAACCACACGTGCGAGGGCGGCCTGCCCGGCCAGCACCTGTCGTGGCGCGGGCTCGACAACGCGTACTACTACAGCCACGACGGCGCGGTCCCCGCGACGCTCGTCGACGTCACCGGCACCGGCAACTCGCTCGACTTCCGGCGCACCGGCGTCGTCGGCATGACGCTGGACTCGCTGCGGTACTGGGCCGACGTCGTGGGGGTCGACGGGTTCCGCTTCGACCTCGCCGTGACGCTCGGCCGCAGCCCCGAGGGTTTCCGGCCCGACCACGCGACGCTCGTCGCCGCCGCGACCGACCCGTCGCTCGCCGGGCTCAAGCTCGTCGCCGAGCCGTGGGACGTCGGCCCGGGCGGCTGGCGCACGGGCCAGTTCCCGGCGCCGTTCGCCGAGTGGAACGACCGGTTCCGCAACGCCGTGCGGTCGTTCTGGCTGGCCGACCCGGGCCGCGCCGCGCACGGCCTGCCGGGGCACCGGGTGCGCGACCTCGCGACGCGGCTGTCGGGGTCGGTCGACCTGTTCGGCTCGGGCACGCCGCCGCTGCAGCGCGGGCCGCGTGCGTCGGTCAACTACGTGACGGCGCACGACGGGTTCACGATGGCCGACCTCGTCGCCTACGACCACAAGCACAACACCGCCAACGGCGAGCAGAACCGCGACGGCTCGGACGACAACCGCTCGTGGAACCACGGCGTCGAGGGCCCCGTGCAGGAGGACTCCCCCGCCGTCGACGTCGCGCCCCTGCGGCGCCGGTCGGTCCGCAACCTCTTCGCGACGCTCGTGCTCGCGGCCGGCACGCCCATGGTCACGGCGGGTGACGAGACGGGCCGCACGCAGCGCGGCAACAACAACGCGTACTGCCAGGACAACGAGCTCTCGTGGGTGCGGTGGGACCTGTCGCCGTGGCGCGCCGACCAGCTGGCGACCGCGCGGCACCTGCTGCTGCTGCGGCGCGAGCACGCGGCGCTGCGCACCGAGACGTTCTACACCGGGCGCCCCCGCGTCGAGGGCGGCCCGCCCGACCTCGGCTGGTATGGCGCCGACGGCGTCGCCTTCGACCACGCGCGGTGGCACGACGCGTCGGTCCGCACGTTCCAGATGCTGCGCGTCGCACCGCTGCCCGACGACGACCAGGTGCTGCTCGTCGTCAACGGCGCGCTCGACGCGGTCGAGGTGACGCTCGTCGACGGGCACCCGGCGCCGTGGACGCTCGCGTGGGACTCGGTCTGGGAGCACCCGTCGGAGGTCTCGACCGCCGCGATCTCGGGCGGGCTGCACCTGCCGGGCGGCGCGACCACCACGGTCGAGCCGCTGAGCATGCGCGTGTACGTGCGCCCCTGACGTCGCGCGACGGCGGAGGGGTAGCGTGCGCGCATGACGCACACCCACGACGTCGTGGTCGTCGGCGCCGGGCTCGCGGGCCTGGTCACGACCGCCGAGCTCGTCACCGCCGGCCGGAGCGTGCTGCTGCTGGACGCCGAGCCCCCGGCGAGCCTCGGCGGGCAGGCGTGGTGGTCGTTCGGCGGCCTGTTCCTCGTCGACTCGCCCGAGCAGCGGCGCCTGGGCGTGCGCGACAGCGCCGAGCTCGCGCTGTCCGACTGGCTGGGGTCGGCGGCCTTCGCGGACGACGGCTCGGACCGGTGGGGCCGCGCGTGGGCGGAGGGGTTCGTGGACTTCGCCGCGGGCGGCATGCGGGACTGGCTGCACCGCCTCGGGGTGCGGTGGTTCCCGCTCGTGCAGTGGGCGGAGCGCGGCGGCTACCTCGCGGACGGGCACGGCAACTCGGTGCCGCGGTTCCACGTCACGTGGGGCACGGGGCCGGGCGTGCTCGAGCCGTTCGTGCGGGTGCTGCTCGACGCGCACCGCGACGGCCGCGTCGAGGTGCGGTTCCGGCACCGCGTGACGGGGCTGACGACGACCGACGGGCGTGTCACGGGCGTGCGGGGCGACGTGCTGGCGCCCGACGCGGCGCAGCGCGGTGCGCGGTCGTCGCGCACCGTGGTCGGCGGGTTCGAGGTGGCGGCGCCCGCGGTCGTCGTCGCGACGGGCGGCATCGGCGCGAACCACGACCTGGTGCGCGCGACGTGGCCCGCGGCGGCCGGTCGGCTGCCTGCCCGCATGCTGTCGGGCGTGCCGGACCACGTCGACGGGTCGGGCATCGAGGTCGCGCGCGCCGCGGGCGCGCACGTCGCGCACGGGGGCCGCATGTGGCACTACCCGGAGGGCGTCACGAACCACTCGCCCGTGTGGTCGGCGCACGGCATCCGGATCCTGCCGGGCCCGAGCTCGCTGTGGCTCGACGCGGACGGCCACCGGCTGCCGGCTCCGCTCTTCCCGGGCTTCGACTCGCTCGGCGCGCTCACGCACATCACGTCGCGCGGCGACGACCACTCGTGGTTCGTCCTCGACCGGACGATCCTCGGCAAGGAGTTCGCGCTCTCGGGCTCGGAGCAGAACCCCGACCTCACGGGGCGCGACCTCGCGCTGCTGCTCGACCGGGTCAAGCCGGGTGCGGTCGGCCCGGTCGAGACGTTCGCGCAGCGCTCGCCGGAGTTCGTCGCGGCGACGACGCCGGCCGAGCTGGCCGCCGGGATGAACGCGCTGACCGGCACGTCGCGGATCGACCCCGACGCGCTCGCGCGCACGATCGCGCTCCGGGACGCGCAGGTCGCCACGGGGCTCGGCAAGGACCTGCAGGTCACGGCCACGGCCATGGCGCGGCGGTTCGTCGTCGACAAGGCGATCCGCGTCGCACCGCCCCACCGCCTCACGGATCCCGCGCACGGCCCGCTGTACGCGGTGCGCCTGTCGGTGCTCACCCGCAAGACCCTCGGTGGCCTCGCGACCGACCTCGAGGGGCGCGTGCTGCGTCCCGACGGCGAGGTGCTGCCGGGCCTGTGGGCGGTCGGCGAGGCCGCCGGTTTCGGCGGCGGCGGCGTGCACGGCCACCGCGCCCTGGAGGGCACGTTCCTGGGCGGCTGCCTCTTCACGGGCCGCACGACGGGCCGCGCGCTGGTCGACGCGCTCTGACACCCACGGTGCACCAGGCGCCCGACCCGACCACACCGGACACCCGACACGCCACCGGACACCCGACACCCGACACGCCTCACCGGACACCGGACACGCCTGACCCGACACCCGACACACCTCACCGAACACCCGACACCCGACACCCGACACCGCCACCGGACACCCGACACGTCACCCCCCGCACGACCTCACTCGCCGAGACCCCGCCCTCACCTCCCTGCCCCATCGCCGAACGCGGGGTTCTGCCGCTCATCGCGGCCCGGAACCGGCAGAACCCCGCGTTCGCGGGGCGCCGGGACGCGGGAGGTGGCGGGCGAGCGTGCGCACGACGCGTCCGGCGGCGACGTCGTCGGCCGTGAAGCGCAGCAGCAGGGCGCCGGTCGCGACGATCGCGTTCTGGCGCTCACGGTCCCGGTAGAGGGCCGCCGGCGTCGCGTGCGGTCCCGCGCCGTCGATCTCCACGACGACGAGACGCCCCTGCGGCGTCCACCACCCCAGGTCGCCCCGTGCCACGACGCGGCCACCGGCGTCGCGCACCGGCACCTGCAGGTCGTCCGGGGCGAGGCCGGCGTCGACGCACTGCAGCCGCGCGCGCGTCTCGAGCGGCGAGTCCGCGCGTCCGTCGACGAGCTCCCACCACCTCTCGAGACGCGCGGCCCCGCGTCGGCCCCGCGCGAGCGCCCGGACGCGCGCCAGGTCCGGCGCCACGAGCCCCTGCCGGAC
>JAEYNO010000325.1 GCA_023412515.1 Actinomycetes bacterium | reverse complement strand
GCCCGCAGCACCGACGGCGCCCGCCCCGCGGCGCCGCGCGGCCGGCATCGCCGGCTCGACGCTCGTGCTCGGCACGGCGCTGCTGCTCGTCGCGATCGTGCTGCGCGGCGTGGCCGCGGGCCGCTGGCCGACCGCCAACATGTACGAGTTCACGATCGTCGGCACGTTCTGTGCGACGGCCGTGCTCGTGGTCGTGCAGCGCCGCCGCGCGATCGCGTTCCTCGGCGTGCTGGTGACGGGCATCGCGGTGCTCGCGCTCGTGCTCGCGCTCAACACGCTGCACGTGCAGGCGGACGCGGTGCAGCCCGCGCTGCAGCGCTACTGGCTCGTCATCCACGTGGGCGTCGCGATCCTCGCGACGGGCGTCTTCACGGTCGCGTTCGCGACGTCCGTCCTGCAGGTCCTGCAGGACGCGCGCGCCGAGGGTCGCTCGCGCCTCGAGGCTCCGTGGCGCCGCGCCGACGGCCTGCGCCAGGCGTTCCACGGCGCGCGCGTGACCGGCCCCGCGTTCGCGTGGCTCGAGCAGGTGCCGGACGCGCGCCGGCTCGAGGCGCTGTCGTTCCGCCTGCACGCGGTCGGCTTCGTGCTGTGGACCTTCACGCTCATCGGCGGCGCGATCTGGGCCGAGGAGGCCTGGGGCCGCTACTGGGGCTGGGACCCCAAGGAGGTCGGCACGTTCGTCGCGTGGGTCGTCTACGCCGCGTACCTGCACGCGCGGACCACGCGCGGGTGGGCCGGGCGCCGCGCCGCCTACATCGTGTTCGTCGGCTACGCCGTCGTCCTCGCGAACTTCACGGTCGTCAACCTGTTCATCACGGGGAAGCACTCGTACTCGGGGCTGTGACCCGGGCCGCGCACCACGAGGCCGGTGCGTGAGCGGTCAGGCGGACGCGGCGCCGTCCGTGTCGTCGGTGCGCCCGCCGTCGGGCCCGGACGTGTCCGGCCCGTCGCCCGAGGTCCCGGTGGCCCCGCCGCGCTGCTGCTCCCGGCGTCGCCGCTCGAGGTCGAGCCAGCGCAGGAACTCGGGGTCGTCGTCGGGCGCCACCGGCCCGCGCGCAGCGCCGCGCTGCCCCGCGCTTGGTGCTCCGCGGGTCATGACGAGCCACAGGACGCCCCCGAGGATGGGGACGAGCACGATCAGCAGCCACACCGGTGCCGGCACACCGCGTCGTCGACGCTCGTCGCTGCCCATGACGTCGAACGCGCACCAGACCGCGAACGCGACGACCAGGACGAACGACAGGTACCTGAGCATCGGTCCAGCCTAGTCGTTGTGGTCCACGAGGTCGGGCGCAGGGTGCGGGGAGGGCGGCAGCACGGGAAGCACACGCCGCCCCCACGTCTTCGGTGCATCGCGGATCTCGTCCTCGGCCACAGCTTCCCGTTCATCCCCGCGAGGTGATCAGCTGCCGGAGTTTTCTCGGACGTCCGCCGCAAGAAGTTTCGTCGTCACGACACCAAGAGGGTAGGAGGGTGACCCTCAGGGCTGCGTCATCAGATGAGTCACAATTGGCGCTTACTGAGGTCATTAGAGCGCTATGGTGGGGCGCGCGAGATCGCGAGGCGCCCGCCTCGCGCGGATCCCTAGGGGGCGTCAGGACAATGGAGACTCTCGACCAGGTCAGACCGCATCGCGCTGTCACGACGGGTGTGGCCACGCTCGCGTCGGTGGTGATGCTGTTCATATGGGGCACAGCTAGCGCGGAGTCGGCGAGCGCGTACGCCCACTCGGGCTGCAGGGCCGCGTCGGCGACCATCTCGGTCTACAACGGCGCGGCGATCACCGAGTACGTCAACGCGACCAACCAGGCCATCGCCCGTTGGAACTCAGTGGCGACGAAGCCGACGTTCACCACGACGTCGAGTTCGTCGGCGGCGACGGTGAACGTCACGGGGCTGAGCTCGGCCGAGTCGTACTGGGCGGTCACCTCCGGCACCTGCGCAGGCGGCGTGTTCACCAGCCAGATTCGGCTGACGTGGAACAGCACGACGGCGCACAGCCTCACGGCCACGCAGAAGCGCATGGTTGGCACGCACGAGTTCGGCCATGTCCAGGGCCTGGGGCATGTGACGCGAACTTGCTCGCAAACGAAGGCGGTCATGGTTCAGGGCTCGAACAAGTGGAGCTGCGGCTGGGGGACCGAGCCCTGGGCCGACGACATCAACGGCGTCAACGCGCTGTACTGAGGAGGACGGGATGATGAGCCGACAGATGACGAAGAACTTTCCGGCGGTGGCGGGAGCCATCCTGCTGGGCGTCCTCACTGGCTGTGCGGGCGCGCCCGCGCACGAGACCTCGTCCGGTCCAGGCCTCGAATCGACGGGTGAGGCCGTCGGCGGGGAGTACTACAGCGTGGACGGCCCCCAGTTCGATTCGGTGTCCGCGCTCGAGCAGTCCTCGGACGCGGTCGTGCGCGGGGTCTTCGTCGCGCATTCCGGAGACGCCGACGAAGCGGATCTCGTCGCTGGCGCGCCGGCGGGCGTCACTGGCTTGCCGTTGGAGCTGTGGGAGTTCCAGGTGACCGAGACGCTGCAGGGCCAGGTCCCGCAGACGATCACCGTGACCCAACTGGCCAGGAGTGTCGACGCCGCGGTGCGTACGGCAGAGCCGGGCCGGGAATCACTGTTGTTCCTGCGGAGCTACGGGGACGGCGTCTACGCGGTCACCGGCCTGGGTGCTGGATCGTTCGCCGTCGAGGGTGACAAGCTCGCTGCCCCCCAGGGTGCTTCGTCCTCGCTGGTCCGCGACGTGGCACGCCTGGGCGACGTGAAGAGCCTGGCGGAGGTCGTGGAGGCCGTCGAAACCGGCCAGTGATCATCACGGACGCGACCCCTCGGGCATGATCGCCTGACGGCGGCACCCGAGGGGTCGCGCTCGTCTTCATGGGGGAGGCCTGGACGCCGAGGTGAGACCGTGCGGTCGGTGAGGGCGCGTGGAACGAGGTGCGGCGCGGTGTCCAGATCGTCCGGTCCGCGGTCCTGACCTACCCTGGACGCGTGCCCGTCGTCGTCTACTCCGTGCTGCGTCTCGTGCTGTTCGCCGCCGCGACCGGTCTGCTGTGGTGGGCCGGCATGCGCTCGTGGCTCGCGCCGCTGCTCGCCGCGTTCCTCGCGTGGGGGCTGTCGTACGTGCTCCTGGGCCGGCAGCGCGACGGTGCGGCCCTCTGGCTCGCGCAGCGCGCCGAGCAGCGTCGTGCCCGGGGCGGCCGGACGGCGCGCGAGGCGGCCGACGCCGCCGCGGAGGACGCCGAGGCCGAGCAGGTGGACGACGGCGTCGTGCAGGAGTGGCCGGACGGCCGACGGGCCACCGGGGCCTGACGGCACACCGACCGGCCCGCGCGCCGGTCCGGTCCCGCGTGCGTCAGAGCGCCAGGCCGAGCCCCAGCGCGACGCCGAACCCGAGCTCGAGCGCGCCCGTGCCGGCGAGCACGGGCACGAGCGCGATCCCGCGCGCGCCCAGCAGCACCACGACCGCCAGCACCACCGCAGGCGCGAGCAGCAGCAGCACCAGCAGCGACCACGGTGCCGCGAGCGCGCACACCGCGCCCAGCAGCACCGGCAGCACCACCATCACGGCGTACACGCGGCGCGCGCGGTGCTCGCCGAGCCGCACGGCGAGCGTGCGCTTGCCGACCACCGCGTCGGTCGGCACGTCCCGCAGGTTGTTGGCCATGAGCAGCGCGCACGCGAGCAGCCCGACGGCGACCGCGCCGACGACCGCCGGCCACGTGACGGTGCCGAGCTGCGTGTAGGTCGTGCCGAGCACCGCCACGAGGCCGAAGAACACGAACACGCCGACCTCGCCGAGCCCGCGGTACCCGTACGGGCGCCGGCCGCCGGTGTAGGTCCACGCCGCGACCACGGCCAGCGCGCCGACCACCAGCAGCCACCACGCGCCGGACAGCGCCACGAGCCACAGCCCGAGCAGCGCCGCGACGCCGAACGCCGCGAACGCGGCGCCGCGCACGTGCGTCGCGGGGGCGGCGCCCGACGCGGTCAGGCGCATCGGCCCGACGCGGTCGACGTCGGTGCCGCGCACGCCGTCGGAGTAGTCGTTGGCGTAGTTGACGCCGACCTGGAGCGCGAGCGCGACGCCTGCCGCGAGCAGCGCGCGACCCGTGAGCGCGCCGTCGGCCTGCGCCGCGGCGCCGGTCCCCACGAGCACGGGCGCGACGGCGGCGGGCAGCGTGCGCGGTCGCGCTCCGGCGAGCCAGTCGGAGGCGGAGGCCATGGTGCTCCTGTTCGAGGACGTCGAGACGAGCGCGGGGTGGCTCGGCGGCGGGACGGGAAGAGGACGGTCCGTGCTCACGGCGAGCCGGGCGGGTGCGCCGCGGTGCGCTCGAGCGCGATCCGCGCCGCGGCGCGGCGGTCCGGCTTGCCGGGGCCTCGCAGCGGCAGCGCGTCGACGACGACGACCTGCCGGGGCGCGCTCGCCGGACCGAGCGTCGCGGCGACCGCGGCGCGCAGCGCCGTCAGAGGCGGTGGTGCGCCGTCCCGCGTCACGACGAGCGCGACGACGGCCTGACCCCAGTGCTGGTCCGGCACGCCGACGACGCACACCTCGCGGACGCCCGGGAGCGTCGCGACGACGTCCTCGACCGCGTGCGGGTCGACCTTCACGCCGCCCGTGACCAGCACGTCGTCGAGCCGTCCGAGCACGTGCAGCACTCCGTCCTCGACCCGGCCGCGGTCGGCGGTGCGCAGCCAGCGCTCGTCGCCCGACGTCGTGAACGTCGCGGCGTCGAGGTCCGGCCGGTGCAGGTAGCCCGCGGCGAGCACCGGTCCGCCCACGCTGATCCGCTGCTCGGCGTCGACCGCGACGCGCACCCCGGTCAGCGGTCGGCCGTCGTAGACGCAGCCGCCGCACGTCTCCGTCATGCCGTACGTCGTGACGACGCGCAGGCCGGCGGCGCGCGCACGCGCGAGCAGCGGCGGCGGGCAGGCCGCGCCGCCCACGAGGATCGCGTCGAACGCGCGCGCGGCGGACGTCGCGACGGGGTCCTCGAGCACGCGCACGAGCTGGGTCGGCACGAGCGACGTGTAGTGCGGCCCCGGGCCCGCGGTCGACCCGTGGGCCGCGGCGGCGAACGTCGTGGCCCGGAACGGCCCGTCGGGCAGCACGTGCGGGGGCGCGCCCGCGAGCAGCGCGCGCGCGACGACCTGGAGGCCCGCGACGTGGTGCACCGGCAGCGCGAGCAGCCAGGACCCGTGACCGTGCAGGCGCTCGGCGGTCGCGTCGGCCGACGCCCGCAGCGCGGCGGAGGTGAGCATGACGTCGCGAGGGCGGCCCGTGGACCCGGACGTGCGGACGACGACCGCGACCCCGGCCGGCACGTGCGTGCCGGTGTCGTGCGGTGCGCCGTCGAGGCACCGCACGGCGGGGCCGGTGCCGTCGAGCGCCGCGGACAGCGCGGCCGGCAGGTCCTCCGCACGCGCGGGCACGTCACGCAGCGGCCGTTCCACCCGGACAGCCTAGGTGCTCGCGCCTCCGCCGGGATCCGGTGCCGCGTCCTGGGCCGGCGCGTGCCGGTGTCGTCGTAGAGTGGCCCGCGGTCCGGGCGCCCGAGGGGGAGCAGGCCCGAAGCGCACGACGAGCACCGCACGAGCGGGGGACGGGGAGTCACGATGGTGACGACGGCACGCAGGAGCAGGACCGCGCGCGCACGGGGTGCGGCCCTGCTGGTCACCGGGGCCTTCGCGCTCGCGGCGTGCGGCTCGCCCGCCGCCGAGCCGGCGCCCACGGCGACCGAGCGCGCCGACGTCGTCGCGGACAAGGGCGCCGTCCCCACCCCCGAGGTCGAGCCGGTGTGGCCGCTCACGGGCGTGCCCGGCCAGCCCGACCCGCGCCCGGCGATCGCCGTCAAGATCGAGAACACGTCGGCCGCGCGCCCGCAGACCGGCCTCGAGCAGGCCGACGTCGTGTGGGAGACCATCGTCGAGTTCGAGGTGTCGCGCTTCGTCGCGGTCTTCCAGTCGCAGGTCCCCGGCGAGGTCGGCCCGATCCGCTCGGTGCGCCCCATGGACCCGCTGATCGTCGCCCCGCTCGGCGGCATGCTGGTGTACTCCGGCGGCCAGGAGGGCATCCTCGCGCTCGCGAACGCGGCGGGCGTGCAGATCGTGTCGCACGACGCGGGCGCCCCCGGCATGTACCGGTCGAAGGAGCGCAAGGCGCCCCACAACGTGTACGGCAATCCCGCCGAGTGGTGGTCCAACGCCGAGGCGGGTCGCACCGCGCCGGGTCAGCAGTTCGCGTTCGCGCGCACGGCCGAGCAGGCATCCGCCGTCGCGGCCGGCACGCCCGCGGGCACGCTCGACTTCCGCCTCTCGGGGCAGTCGAACCCCGTCTGGGCGTGGGACGCGGCGACCGGTACCTGGCTGCGCTCCGAGGGCACGACGCCCGCGACCGCCGCGAGCGGCGCACGGCTGTCCGCGGTGAACGTCGTCGCGATCACGGCCGGGCACCCCAACACCGAGTTCGGTGCGCAGGGCGGCGCCCCCGTGCCGACCTACGAGCTCGTCGGCTCCGGCGACGCGGTGCTCGCGACCGGCGGCAAGACGCTGCCCGTGCGGTGGCAGAAGGACGCGCAGGACCAGCCGATGCGGCTGTTCCTGCCGGACGGCTCCGAGGCCACGCTCGCCCCCGGCAACACGTGGGTCGAGCTCGTGCCCGCCGGCACCGGGACGCTCACCGTCTCCTGACGGTCCGACCCGGGCACGGCGTGTGCCCGGGTCGATACCGCAGGACGACAACCGGACCCGGGTCGTCGTCCCTGCGGGGGAGGCTGCTCCACCCTCCGGCCGGGGCGCCCGCCGTCACGACCCTCCCGCGGTGCGACGCGCGCGCGGGGTGCGCCCGGCGAGGCTGGTGCCATGGCCGCACACACCACGTTCCCCGCCTCCGTCCGTCCCGCCCGCACGCGTCGTGACCCCGAGGACCACTCGGTCCGCTCCGCGGTCGCGGTCGTCGTCGCCGGCCTCGTGCTCGTCGCGCTCCTCGTCGGGGGCGGCGCGGTCGTCGCGACGGTCGTCGACATGGTGACCTGGGTGAGCCAGGGCTGACGCGGCGTCAGTAGGCGTAGGGGAACCCGGACCAGTCCGGGTCGCGCCGCTGCAGGAACGCGTCGCGCCCCTCGACGGCCTCGTCCGTCATGTACGCCAGCCGCGTGGCCTCGCCCGCGAACACCTGCTGACCGGCCAGCCCGTCGTCGGCGAGGTTGAACGCGAACTTGAGCATGCGGATCGCCTGCGGCGACTTCGTCGCGATCACGCGCGCGTACTCGAGCCCGGCCTCCTCGAGCTCCGCGTGCGGCACGACGTCGTTGACGGCGCCCCAGCGGTACGCGTCGTCCGCCGAGTACTCGCGGGCCAGGAAGAAGATCTCGCGCGCGCGCTTCTGCCCCACCTGACGGGCGAGCAGCGCCGATCCGTAGCCGCCGTCGAACGAGCCGACGTTCGCGTCGGTCTGCATGAACCGCGCGTGCTCGCGGCTCGCGATCGTCAGGTCCGCGACCACGTGCAGCGAGTGCCCGCCGCCGGCCGCCCAGCCGTTGACGAGCGCGACGACGACCTTCGGCATGGTCCGGATCAGCCGCTGCACCTCCAGGACGTGCAGGCGCCCCGCCCGGGCCGGGTCGACGCCCTCCGCGGTCTCGCCCTCGGCGTACCGGTAGCCGTCGCGGCCACGGATGCGCTGGTCGCCGCCCGAGCAGAAGGCCCACCCGCCGTCCTTGGGGGAGGGCCCGTTGCCGGTCAGCAGCACGGTGCCGACGTCGGACGTGGTGCGTGCGTGGTCGAGCACGGCGTAGAGCTCGTCGACCGTGTGCGGCCGGAACGCGTTGCGCACCTCGGGCCGGGCGAACGCGACGCGGACGACCGGCAGGTCGCGCGCGACCGCGCCGGCCGCGACCTGCTCGGGCGTGGGACGCGCGTACCCGCGGTGGTACGTGATGTCCGTCAGGTCCGCGAACCCCGCGACGTCACGCCACCGCGCGGGGTCGAAGGTCTCCGAGACGCGCTCGGGCAGGGGGGCAGGGGCACCGCTCTCGCTCACGCGGCCACCCTAGCGACGTGCGTCGGCGACCGGCCGCGCGGTGCCGCGTCCCGCGGCCCGGCCGGACGCTGCGCGCGGCTTAGCCTGGGGGCGTGGTGAGCGCGATGCCGGACCTCGTGGTGTGGGACGTGCCGCTGCGCACCCGGTTCCGGGGGCTGACGCGCCGCGACGGCGTGCTGCTGCGCGGCGACGCGGGGTGGGGCGAGTTCAGCCCGTTCTGGGACTACGACGACGCGGCGGCCGTGCGCTGGTGGCGCGCCGCGCGGGAGGCCGCCGACGAGGGCTGGCCGGAGCCGGTGCGCACGCACGTGCCCGTCAACGTCACCGTCCCGGCGGTCGACCCCGAGCACGCGCACCGCATCGTCACGGCCTCGGGCGGCTGCCGCACCGCGAAGGTCAAGGTCGCCGAGCCCGGTCAGCCGGCCGGCGCGGACGAGGCGCGGCTCGAGGCCGTGCGCGACGCGCTGGGCCCGGACGGCGCGATCCGCGTCGACGCGAACGCCGCGTGGGACGTCGACACCGCGGCCACGCGCCTGGCGGCGCTCGACCGCGCCGCCGGGGGCCTGGAGTACGCGGAGCAGCCC